>LXRJ01000647.1 GCA_001684025.1 Candidatus Glomeribacter gigasporarum
GTTATCAATTTCACCCCATAGTAATCAATTTTCTAATATTAAAAAAATAAAATAATAATATAATAATAATAATAATAAAATATCAATTATAAATCAGCATGAATTTAGCCACCATTTTATTAAAAAAATAATAATAATAAAAATAATAAATCRGCATATTTCAGTCATTATTCAAATAAGAAAGNAAAAAAATAATTATAATATCRGTATATATTCAGCCACCATTTAAGTAAAAAAAGAAAAAAAAAATTAGTAAATAAAACATAAATATCAGTTATGAATCGGCATATTTAAACACTTGTTTTTTTACAGTGAATAAAATTTACCATTCTCCAGACTTCTACTTCTTTCTGTCAAATCAAAATCAGCAAGAGATTCTACTC
>LXRJ01000069.1 GCA_001684025.1 Candidatus Glomeribacter gigasporarum
ATACTCGAAATAAGCCTTATAAAACTCTGGGCCTTTTTCAATAGCGGCGTTCTGGAAAGCAGACTTCAAGAAATCGTTCGGCAACGCGTCTTGAAACTCAGAGTATCCTAAAATGTCAAAAAATTTTGTTTGAAATTCTGGATTCAGTATATTTTGGATTTCGTCTTGAGTTTGAGTGTTCCAGAATTTTGCCCATGCATTCTGAATTTCTGTACAAATCGGAGTAAAATAAGAAAACATCACGATCTCCTCAGTATTTTGACACCAATTATTACTTACAGTAACACATTCAACAATATATTTAGAGAAATGTATCGTTGCAGAGCAAAAGCCTAAACCATCAAACCAGCATAATCTCCCCTACATCCTGCAGCGCGCTGCAAAACTGACATCCGCAGCAGCCAGCACGTCACGCTGCGTCAATGCTCCGAAAGACAACTGCGCCAGCGCCTCAATCGCCTTTAGCAGTCTTTGCTGATGCTTAAATTCTCCAAAGACGAAGTAACCGTCCGGACAAAAACCTTGTATAAAAGAAGGGCTTAGCTCATCAGAATAAGTGTCCACCAAGATATTTAAGCGGACACTAAGAATGGAACGCACTAGAGAGCGTTGCCCCCCGGCGGCGCAAATTTACAATTGAATTCAAAAGAGGGGTTGTCGAAGCAGTCTTAAGGCCCGAAACATCCGTAGCTGGGGGGCGCTAGCCCATCAATTGAATGCCAATCTGGTATTCAAATGGTGTGGGCGATATAAACGGGGGAGATTAGGCTCTGTATCGGGGGGAGACGTATCGCTGTTGCCGGTTGATCTGTTTTCCGAAGGGCCGGCTGAATCTGACTGTAGAGAAGCCGCCTCGGGTCAGATTGCACTTTGGATTGGACGAGCGCCTCTTCGAATTCAAGGCTGCGTTGATCCACAGAGGCTGCAAACGGTCTTGAGGTGCCTGGTTCGATGATCCGCTTGCCGAGATACGCGCATCTGGACGGCTGCCGGCGCAACTGACATGCGCCGCGGGTTCGATGGATTGGCCGCACGGGTGCAAACGCAGTTTTGAAGGGATTGATTGGCGGCGGTGTCACCAGCGTCAGGATCGTTTGACCGATTTCATCCGCCGTAATGTGACCGCGCCACGGCTGCTGATCATTGACGAGATTGGCGATCTCCCCATGGGGCGAGATCAAGCCAATCTCTTCTTCCAGGCCGTGGCCAAGCGTTATGAGAAAGCTTCATTGCTGATGACCAGCAATTTGCCCTTCGGGCAATGGGATCACGCCTTCGCTAACGATACCACCCTCACCGCCTGCCAGGCTGGACCGTTTATTACACCATGCTCATGTCATGCACATGAAAGGAGAAAGTTTCAGACTCAAAGACAAACGTAAAGCCGGAATCATTCAACCCAGACAATCAGCAGAACCCATCGTGGTGGGTCAATTCTAATCCGCTGTTTGGAGTGCTCCCCAGAGACTGGACAACTGAGGCTATAAAAATTGAGTCACTTGCCGAGCGAGTTGTGCTTCAAATTGATTGGGAGACAAATAGCCCAAGGCAGAGTGTAAACGTTGAGAGTTGTAAACCTCCTCAATAAATCGTGGCAGTCGTGCAGTCACATCTGCAAAAGTTCCGTATCCAGAAATGTAGACTTCTTCCACCTTGAGCGCTTTGATAAAACTTTCAGCCTGCGCATTGCCGTACGGGTTGGCGACTGAACTCATTGAGCCGATCAGTCCATATTTACACAGGGCACGGCGATACTCTATGTTCGCATACTGGCTCCCCCGATCACTGTGATGAATACAGGCACCCGATGCAGGCCGACGTTGGAAGACAGCCGCTTTCAAAGCAGCCAAGGTCAACTGGGTATCGATTTGCCGCCCGATGGCATACCCGACCACCTTACGGCTACAGGCATCCAGAATCACGGCTAGGTAAACAAAACCCGCTTCAATACGGATGTGCGTGATATCAGTGACCCAGACTCGATTGGGCCTGTCGGGAATCCTGTTGCGATACAGATTGGGGAAGATCGGCCAGTCATGCTGGCTATCGGTGGTGCGAGCAAACCGGCGCTTGGCTTTGATCCCCAAACCCTGCTGTTTCATGATCCGAGCCGCCCGCTTGTGATTCACGCCGTAGCCCTGTGCCTGTAATGCACGGGTGACGCGGCGATAGCCGTAGCCCGATAGCTCGTCCTGAATGTGTCCAATCAGATCAATCAGCTGTGCATCGCTTAAGGTCGGAACTGATAGGCTGGAACGATAATAAAAAGTGCTAGGCGGGAGCTGAATCATTTGACACCCCCGTCGAATTGAGCAGGCAACGGGCCGCTGATGATAGATGAGGTCTCGCTGTTGGCTCCGAGTGGCAACTTTGGTGTTTTTTTAAGCAGGTCAACCTCCATTGTAAGCGGCCCCACTTTGCGCTCCAGCGCCGCGATTTTGGCTTCATATTCCGAGATCGTGGCCGCTGCCGCTTCCTCGACGTTTAGTGCACCACGGTCGTACTGGCTAAGCCATAACTGAATCAGATTGGCTGARATYTGATAAGTGCGCCGCGCTTCACGCCGTCCGATCTTGCCRTTSCGAATRTCGGTGCACCGTTGCAGCTTGAACTGCGGACTGTGCCGACGATAAGSWCCTYTTRCTGACATCGTGCTGTTCCTCTTNNAAMAGGCCCAGCAAGCGTATCAATTTAGCTGCCTTAAATTGTCCAGTCCCAGGGGKTCACTCCACGCCGCTATGCCACGCTGATTGCGGTCGTTCTGGAAGCGAAATCGACGCTCATTGATGAAATCATATCCATGTAAATCCACTCCAGATACTTCCGGATAAAGCCCAGGAAGTCTAATAACAGGGTGGATACTTTTGGACGCGGTTCCATCCACACTCTGGAAAATATTCCACGCTGATTCACAGTCCTTATCGCTGTACTTTATAAATTGATTGCTCTCCTCAATAGCATCGTTCAGCGTCCATCGCCTTGGGTGGAAAATTTAGAGAAAACTGCTTGACCTTTACTACAGATGCTTCACTCATTTTTATCAGCGTCTGCAGGGAGGCAGGTCAATGCGGCGGCAGTGTTTTCGGCTCGAATTCGCACAACGGCGCAATAATGCAATGCCAGCATTCGGGCCGGCGCGCTTTGCAGATATAGCGTCCGTGCAGAATCAACCAATGATGCGCATGACGGCGGAATGCGCGCGGCGTCGCCGCCTCAAGCGCTTTCTCGACTTCGCGCACATTTTTGCCGGGCGCTAAGCCGGTGCGGTTTGCAACGCGAAAGATATGTGTATCCACCGCAATCACGGGCTGGTCAAATGCCGTATTTAAAACCACATTCGCTGTTTTCCGCCCCACACCGGGTAAGAGTTCCAAAGCAGCACGGTCTGCGGGCACCTGGCCTTGATAGCGTTCAAGCAGCATCGCACAGGTGGTGATAATGTTTTTGGCTTTAGCGCGATATAAGCCGATCGATTGGATATAAGGACGCAACCCGTCTATGCCGAGTTCAAGCAGCGCTTGCGGCGTGTTGGCGCGCGCAAAAAGCAAACGTGTTGCTTTGTTGACTGATACGTCGGTTGCTTGTGCTGAGAGTATCACCGCAATCAGCAATTCAAACGGCGTTTTGTATTCCAGCTCAGTGGTTGGGTGCGGGTCTAGGCTTTGTAACGCTTGATAGAGGGCGTGGCGTTGGGCGGCGTTCATGTCATTAGTGCATTTTTTCAGTGAGATTGCACAAGGAGCAAGCGCGAAGCGGCACCGTGCAAGCCGCTGAAAAATACCCTAGGAATGCTCATGATTGTCCATTTCAGCTGTATCAGGTTCCGGCAACGCTTCGACATCGCGCAGTTTGCGATGAATGACGCGGGTGCGCGTCTCGGCGCTTTCAATCGACCGCGTGACCGTCTCCAGTTGTGATTTGGTTTTTGCTAGCACTGCGCCGAACTTGGCGAATTCCGTTTTAACCGCACCCAGCACTTGCCAGACTTCGCTGGAACGTTTTTCAATCGCGAGCGTGCGAAAACCCATTTGCAGACTGTTGAGCAGCGCGCATAAGGTCGTGGGACCCGCGAGCGTAATCCGGAATTTGCATTGCAGCGTATCGACGAGTCCTGGACGGCGCAACACTTCAGCGTACAGACTTTCGGTCGGTAAAAAAAGCAGTGCGAAGTCGGTCGTATGCGGCGGCGCGAGATATTTCTCAGCGATACTTTTTGCGCAGGCGCGCACACAAGTGTCGAGCGCGCTGGAGGCCGCTTCAAACGCGGCCGGATCTGCGCGCTCTTGCGCGTCAATCAAACGCTCATAGTCTTCGCGCGGAAATTTGGCGTCGATCGGCAGCCAAACCGGCTGCGCGGCAGTCCCGTCCGTGTTGATCACGCCATTGCCAGGTAAACGCAGCGCAAAATCGACGCGCTCGCTGCTTGCCGGCACAGTCGCTACGTTTTTCGCATACTGATCGGGGGTCAGCATTTGCTCCAGCAGCGCGCCGAGCTGGACTTCTCCCCACGTGCCGCGTGTTTTCACATTGGTGAGCACTTTCTTCAAATCGCCAATGCCATCCGCGAGCGTTTGCATTTCTCCCAGACCGCGATGCACCTGTTCGAGCCGTTCAGAGACCCGTTTAAACGATTCGCCAAGCCGCTGCTCAAGCGTTGCCTGCAGTTTTTCGTCGACGATATGGCGGATTTGGTCAAGCTTTAATGCCGTATGCGCTTCGATATCCTTGAATTTCTGTTCGAGCGTGGCGCGTATTTCAGCCAGATGCCGGTCATTATTTTGCGAGAGTTGCGTTAACTGTTGATTCAGCGCATGGCTTTGAAGCGCGGAAGATTGCGTTAGCTGCGTCGTGACCGTCTGCTGGAATTGGGCGAAGCTTGCATTCGATTCTGTGCGGCCAGCGCGATTTGCGTTCGCAACTTCATTGCGCAATCCGCGTTCCAGACGTGTAAAAAGTGCGAATAGCGCAAACAGTATCAGCGCCAGCGTGGCAATGGCGATGATCCATATCGAAATCGGCATGAGCGGCTCGCGATGAAATAATTTCAGCGGAAGAAGAGCAATGTAGTGAATGCGAATACGGGCATCAAAATACACCCCGACCACGCCATAAAGCCGAAGAAACTGGGCATCCGCACGCCGCGCGATTGTGCAATCGATTGAACCATGAAGTTCGGCGCGTTGCCGATATAGGTATTCGCGCCCATAAATACCGCGCCTGCGGAAAGCGCTGCGAGCGCGGTCGCGCTTTCGCTCATCAACGTTTGCGCATCGCCGCCCAGCGTATTGAAAAACACCAGATACGTCGGCGCGTTGTCGAGAAAACTGGATAAAAACCCTGTGACCCAGAAGACCATCGCATTGACGGGTTGGCCGTTCGGATCTTTGATCAAATGGCCTACAAAAGCGAAGGCGCCTTGATCACCCGCGCGCAGAATCGCAATTACGGGCGCGATAGTAATGAAAATACCTGCAAATAATTTCGCGACTTCAACGATTGGCATCCAATTGAAATGATTGCCTGCGCGCGCTGAGCGGGGAGTCGTCCACCATGACGCCGCCATTACACCAAGCAACAGAAGCTCGCGCGTCAGATTCTGCACTTCGACCCGCGTGCCCCATAGATTGAACGCAATGCCAGGTTTCCACAGCCCGCTCATCAGCACCAGCGCCAGAACACAGGCGAGCCATACAAAATTAATTTTGCCTTCGATAGAAAATGAATGCGAATCCGGCGTTGGGTCAAGAAAGGGCGCGCGCGCTTCTTCACGGCGATGGAAATAGTATGCGTCGATCAAATAAAACAGCGCGAGCAGAAGGAGACTGATGAATAACATCGGCTTGAACAGATGCGCAGTGGTCCAGAAAAAGCTGACCCCATTTAGAAAACCGAGAAATAACGGCGGATCGCCAAGCGGCGTTAATGCGCCGCCGACGTTGGCGACCAGAAAGATAAAAAATACGAAGACGTGCACGGTATGCCGGCGATTATCGTTCGCGCGCAACAATGGGCGGATCAACAGCATTGCGGCGCCGGTTGTGCCCATCACGCTCGCCAGCAGCGTGCCCAATGCGAGCAGTCCCGTATTCATTGCGGGCGAACCGTGCAAATTGCCGCGCATGCACAAACCGCCCGCGATGGTGTAAAGCGCGGTCAGCAAAATCATAAAGGGAATATATTCGGCGAGCAGCGCGTGCACGATGCTCTGGACCGCACTGCCTGCACCATATACGGCGGTGAATGGCGCCAGCAGCAACAATACCCAGAACAACGCAATCTTTCCGAAGTGATAATGCCAGAACGCTGGCGTTAATAAAGGCAGCAGCGCGATAGAAAGCAGAATGCCGGCAAACGGCAATCCCCATAACGGGGAAAGTGCGGCSCCATCCACAGCGGCGGSMGCGGGCCCACTGTGGCCGCTGAAAGCAAAAGCTAAAAATAGCCCATAATTTCGCATAGAAAAGCAGCGAGCCGCAGCGATCATAGAATACGTTCGGGTGATGATATTCATGCATCGTCCCGTGCAAAAAAGCTGAAATTATAGGGGGCTCTGCATAAGGCCAGAAAGATGTGGCACTTGGTTAGGAGCGAGAGCACATGCAATCTCAGCGCATTGGACACAAAATCAAAGGGTTTTACCGAGTAGCGTCTTATGCTCTTCGGATGGTTATCCCTGCCATATGGATTGGCCTTATACAGGCTCTATGAGTAGAGCGTCAATGCCCGCTACAATGATGTTTTTGCATAAAGGCGCGGGCGTGATTCTGATCGCCAAGCCTTGCAAGCATTCAGGAGCGTAAATGACGCATGCTGTGACTGGGCGTTGTATTAAATGTCGTTATACCGATTGTGTCGATGTGTGTCCGGTCGATTGTTTCCGCGAAGGACCGAATTTTCTTGTGATTGATCCGGATGAATGTATCGACTGTGCAGTCTGTGTCGCCGAATGTCCAGTCAACGCTATTTATGCAGAAGAAGATGTGCCGGGTCGCCAGCAGCACTTTATTAAACTCAACCTTGAATTGTCGAAACGATGGCCCAGTATTACCAAAAGCAAAGGTCCGCTGCCTGATGCGGACGAATGGAAAGATGTTGAAGATAAATTGGATCTGCTGGAACGCTAACCCTCCTTATATTTAAACTGTTTAATCTACAGACAGCCTTCTATAATTGTAGTTTTGCCGGAATAGCTCAGTCGGTAGAGCAGCGCACTCGTAACGCGAAGGTCGGGGGTTCGAATCCTCTTTCCGGCAGCCCTTGATTTCCAATGAAGAGGCGCCTTATATTGTTACTCAGGTGCTGAAAACGCCTTCACAATTTAACAAGAAAAACAACCTGTCAAACTGCAAATGCTTCAACAGAACAGCACGCATGATTAAAAGCGGAATTGTCAGAGGGAAACAAAGGGACTGCTGAAAGGATTGCAAAGGCGA
>LXRJ01000649.1 GCA_001684025.1 Candidatus Glomeribacter gigasporarum
AATTTTCACAACTAATGTTAAAGATATCAACTGATGCATTTATGAATATTAGAGAAACAAATATAAGAATAAATGAGAGAGATATTGATGAGACGATGAAGAAATATGAGTTTGCTGGTCTTAATATTAGCAATCGAAATATAAAAATAAATCCAAATGAAACATTATGTTGTAAATATTTTTACAAACCWGGCACCATATTTCTRGATTTATATGTATRGGCACGTAARAAATTTCTAACAGAAATAAAAAATACTCTGAAAGAAGTGCTATTGAGATGTGGATTAAAAGGAAAGATGGATTTACCATATATTCCAAAGCAAAAAGACGAATCTGAGATCGATGTTTGTTTATGTGAATGCTAAAATATTTCAACACAATA
>LXRJ01000650.1 GCA_001684025.1 Candidatus Glomeribacter gigasporarum
ATTTATTTTTAGTTTAATATTATGCTTTACAATTATCTCTTTTATTAGTACTTTCATTCTTGGGTCAGTATATTACTCTAAATTGTTTTTTTGCTAATGTTTTATTTTTGGGTTAGTGTTTCACTTTATGATTATTTTTTACACTAACTTTTTTATTTTTAGATTAGTGTTTTKYTWTACAATTGTATCTTTTACTAGTACTTTATTCTCAGATCAGTATCTTACTTTACAATTTCTCTTTCATTGATGTTTTTATTCTTGAGTTAGTATATTACTCTATAATTGTCTCTTTTGCTAGTGTTTTATTTTCAGGTCAGTGTTTTACTTTACAATTGTTTTTTACACTAACTTATTTATTTTTAGTTTAATATTATGCTTTA
>LXRJ01000654.1 GCA_001684025.1 Candidatus Glomeribacter gigasporarum
GTAAAAAAAAAAAAAATTATAAACTTTTTTACTTTCAATTAAGCGGCCAGATCTATTAATGAAATATTGTTCGATTTATATAAAAATTTTATATTATATATAATTTAGCACTACAAATATATTACTTAATAGATGCTATTCAATTTACTTAATAAAAAAATATGTTCATTATGTGTCTACAGAAATATGTTAGTTGCTTCTTAATTTTTATAAATAATCCGAATTTCAATTTTACTGTTAAAATAATTTTTTATTTAAGTAAAATATAAATAAAATTTATATTTAAATAGTCAATTGATTGTAGATATTATATATATAATTTTATAAAGAAATATAAAAATTTGAAGAATTATTATATATAGAAACAAAAAGTTC
>LXRJ01000657.1 GCA_001684025.1 Candidatus Glomeribacter gigasporarum
CAATCTACCCCTAGATTCGGGGCTTTTTCTTTTGCATGGCAAATTATGCTTTATGGCGTTTCACACATTTTAATGTGTAAGTTGTCTTGAAAAGCAAAACCCCGCAGAAGCGGGGCTTTGTATGGTTCCAGTGAGAGGACGGACACCACTGGACTTGCGAGCGGAAGTGACACAGCTCTTTCCGCTACCGCCTCTAATTTAATTGCTGCGCCTCTGCCAGTCAATGTTTTGCATCTGAGAGAAAGAATTTTCGTTTACGATATACTGTGTTTATGTACAGTATTTGCGGATATGGAAACTCAAAATACATTGACGATGGGCCATCTAATAGGTGAAGGGACTCCGCCCCCGGAGCCGGATTGCCCTGGCATGC
>LXRJ01000659.1 GCA_001684025.1 Candidatus Glomeribacter gigasporarum
ATTATTTAGATATTAATAATAAATAGATATCTGAATAAATTTAGATCAGATACTTGGATAACGGATTACGGATATATAGATAAACGGTTAATAGATTAGAACTCTATATTTAAGAATAGAAACAGCTAGGTTGAAATAAAATTTAATTGTTTAAAAAAATTGATAAAAAGAAAGAAGACTAGCTTTAGCTAATCCTAGAAACAAATAGAAAAAGATAAACTAAAATATAAAAATAAAATAACAAACAAGATAAAATACAATAAATCAAGAAAGAATAAAATTATTATAAACAATTATTAGCAAGAAGGTTTAGTCACAAAAGATATATAAATATAGACTATATTATATTATAGAACTTGCTAGTAGATATA
>LXRJ01000661.1 GCA_001684025.1 Candidatus Glomeribacter gigasporarum
TTTGTCCTGCTTTCTTTGTTGATACATCTTTTATATTATATAGTTTGCAACAAAATTCGCATGCAGCGAATTTTGTTGCATTATTAGTTATACTAATCATATTATTTGCTACTTCTATTGAAGTAGGAAAGCTATAATATTTATCCTTATCTATATTAGTTAGCAAATATCGCAAATATTTAATCAAAGAGTCAATGCTTGTTTTAGAATGCCGAAACCTTTGTTGGTAACGAAAAACCCATAATACAATCTGCAGTACATTTTTATTAACAGTTCGAGAAGTGGTCTCAGGGCTATTATCTAAATTAGGTGCATCGAAGCTTATTACATTTTCTTCTTCATTCTCTTCTTCAGTTTCATCGGTTTTATC
>LXRJ01000662.1 GCA_001684025.1 Candidatus Glomeribacter gigasporarum
ATCGTTACCCTTGATTGCCATATTTTCAGAACCATAGAGTTCACAAGCTTTCGTTAGAATGTTACAGAGAACACGATAATCTATATCAACTGCCCAAGGTTTCTTGAGCTTGTTAGAGAGTTTCTTTATCATGGATGTACTAATATTAGATGATTTATATTTTATTTCCATACTAATAAGATCATAATCAATCTCTCCAAATCCTAACATCATGAGTTGAATAAAGTATCGTGATGGAATAATATCCAAAGAAAACAAAGTCTCGAGTTGACTACATGTTAGAAACTTTGAACCTCTTTTTACGGCATGAAATAATGCATGTACTTTTCCGTAGTGAAAAATTAACCACTTTGCACGAGTAATTAGATC
>LXRJ01000664.1 GCA_001684025.1 Candidatus Glomeribacter gigasporarum
ATGAATAGATATGAAGAAGCACTTTTAGATTTAAATAAATCATTAGAAATTGAACCGAACAATGTATTTACATTAAATAATCGTGGATCAATTTACAGATTTATGAATAGGCATAGCGAAGCACTTGCAGATTTAAATAAATCATTAGAAATCGAACCAGACAATKCATTTGCATTRARTAATCGTGGAGAAATTTATCGAATMAWRTGTGAACATTTAGATGCGTTTTCAGATTTCAAAAAATCATTAAGTTTTGAACCAAATAATATATTAGCACTAAATGGTCGTGGAGCAATTTATCGGAGGCTAAAAAAACATAAAGAAGCACTTTTAGATTTCAATAAAGTTTTAAAAATTGAACCAAATAA
>LXRJ01000665.1 GCA_001684025.1 Candidatus Glomeribacter gigasporarum
AGTTAAAATTTTTTTTTTTTTGGTATTAAGGTGAGGCCTTGCTCATATCTTTATTAATAATTTTATTGGGTAATAGTAACCACTGTTGGATAATCAACAGTATAGATATTACTACAATTCGTAAAGATACAAATAAAAAAATAAAATTATATAGCAAGAATAAAAGCTCAGACTAATTTATCTGCGACCTAAACCTACTARAGTGGTCTTAGCTCACCTAGATTGTAATAGAGGAAATATAATTAAATGAGGTACTATATTTGATCCAGTGAACAGACCAGGTATCATATTTCCTTCTAGCCTGACCAATAGGTGGACAGGTATTAGAGTAAGTGTGTAGTTGATCTGATTCTCCACATATACAAGAA
>LXRJ01000666.1 GCA_001684025.1 Candidatus Glomeribacter gigasporarum
CAACAGCAAGCATCGTCTCAGACGATATTCCCAACAGTAACATACCCTGAAAATTGGCAATCAAATATTTCAACAACTGTAGGTCAAAACGGTTCTATGGAACAGGTAATCTCATTATTACAGAAGGTAATAACCATGGTGAAAGATAGTAACGATAATAATCGTTCTCGCCCTCTGAACAATGGGAATCGTAGAGACCGRMCTAACCGTYCCYTTGTGTGTTTTTCGTGTCAACAGCCTGGTCATTTCGCTCGTGAATGCCCAAATGTAAATTACCAAGGCAATAGCAAAGTTAATAATAACCCGCCTATATTTAATAATGCAAATAATGGAAGGAACGTTGGTAACATAACTACTACTGAAGGACC
>LXRJ01000125.1 GCA_001684025.1 Candidatus Glomeribacter gigasporarum
TGACAAATTGTCTTGTAGTATTTCTTCAAATCTTTAAGTATTTGCTATAAATTATTTTGTAATATTTCTTCTAGTTCTTTGCTGTTTGCTATAAGTTGTGGTAATTCTTCYGRTYCTTYAATRTTTTRCTRRTGAATTGTCTTGTGGTATTTATTTTAATCTTTTAGTATTTGCTAATAAGTTGTCTTGTGGTATTTCTTCTGATCTTTCGATGTTTTGCTGATGAATTGTCTTGTGGTATTTTTTTTGGTCTTTTGGTATTTGCTAGTAAATTATTTTGTGATTACTTCTTTAAGTAGTTTATTCTACTCTTACTTTTTTTTTGTAGAATTTCTTTTTAGCATTTTTTTCTAACGGTCTTCTTCTGTTTCTTCAACATTTTGTTAGTAAAATATCTTGTAATATTTTTGGTATTTGCTAGTGAAGCATCTTGTGTTATTTCTTTTGTTCTTTTAGTATTTTATTAGTAAATTGTCTTGTGGTAGTTCTTCTGATCTTTGGTATTTGTGGTGAATTGTCTTGTAGTATTTTTTTGGTCTTTTGATGTTTTGCTAGTAAATTGTTTTGTAGTAATTCTTCTGGTTCTTTGCTATTTACTGTGAATTGTCTTGTGGTATTTCTTCTAGTCCTTTGCCATTTGCTATAAATTGTCTTGTGGTATTTCTTCTGATTCTTTGAAGTTTTGCTACCAAATTGTCTTGTAATATTTCTTTTAGTTCTTTGGTATTTTGCTAATAAGTTGTCTTGTGACATTTCTTCTGATCCTTCGATGTTTTGCTAGTAAATTGTTTTGTAGTATTTCTTCTGATCTTTCAGTATTTGCTAATAAATTGTCTTGTGGTTACTTCTTTAGGTAATTTTATACTACCCTTCTTTTTTTTTGTAGAATTTCTTTTCAGCATTGTTTTTTCTGATGATCTTCTGTTTTTTCAACATTTTGTTGATAAATTGTTTTGTGATATTTCTTTTAGTCTTTTGGCATTTGCTAGTGAATTGTCTTGTATTATTTTTTTTGTTTTTTTAGCATTTCATTAGTGAATTGTCTTGTAGTAGTTCTTTTGGTCTTTTGGTATTTGCTGGTGAATTGTTTTGTGGTATTTCTTCTAGTTATTTGATGTTTTGCTAGTGAATTGTTTTGTAGTAATTCTTAAGATTCTTTGCCTTTTGCTGTGAATTGTCTTGTAGTATTTTTTCTTGTCTTTTAATGTTTTGCTAATAAATTGTCTTGTGGCATTTCTTCTGATTCTTCAACATTTTGCTGATAAGTTATCTTGTGATATTTCTTCTAATCCTTTAATGTTTTGCTAATAAATTGTCTTTGATATTTCTTTTAGTCTTTTGGCATTTGATGTGAATTATCTTGTGATTACTTTTTTAAATAGTTTTATACTACTTTTTCTTTTCTTTTTTTTTGTAAAATTTCTTTTTGGAATTTTTTCTGACAGTCTTCTTCTGTTCCTTCAATATTTTGTTGGTGAATTGTCTTGTAGTATTTCTTCTAGTCTTTCAGCATTTGCTAGTAAATTGTCTTGTATTATTTCTTTTGTTCTTTTAGCATTTTACTAATAAATTGTTTTGTGGTATTTCTTCTGGTCCTTTGTGAATTGTCTTGTAGTATTTCTTCTGATTCTTTGATGTTTTGCTAGTAAATTGTTTTGTAGCATTTCTTCTGATCTATTGATATTTGCTGATAAAATGTCTTGTAGTATTTTTTTTGATGCTTTGATATTTTTTGATAAATTGTCTTGTGATATTTCTTCTGGTTTTTTGGTATTTGCTAGTGTATTGTCTTGTGGTTGCTTCTTTGGGTAGTTTTATACTACTCTTCATTTTTTTTTATAAATTTTTTTTTTGTTATTTTTTTCTGACATTCTTTTGTTTCTTCGATATTTTGTTGGTGAACTGTTTTGTGGTATTTCTTCTAGTCTTTTGGCATTTGCTTATAAATTGTCTTGTAGTATTTCTTTTGTTTTTTTAGCATTTTATTAGTGAATTGTCTTGTGATATAGTTCTTTTGTTTTTCAGTGTTCACTAGTAAATTGTCTTGTAGTAATTCATTTGGTCTTTTGCTATTTGCTATAAATTGTCTTGTGATATTTTTTCTGATCTTTTGACATTTTTCTAGTAAATTGTCTTGTAGCATTTCTTCTGATCTTTTGATATTTTGCTAATAAGTTGTCTTGTGGTATTTCTTCTAATCTCTTGATATTTTGCCAATAAATTGTCTTTGGTATTTCTTCTAGTCTTTTAGTATTTGCTAGTAAATTGTCTTGTAGTTACTTTTTTAGATAGTTTTATACTACTTTTTCTTTTTTTTTTTTTATAGAATTTCTTTTTGGTGTTTTTTTCTAGCAGTTTTTTTTTGTTTTTTCAATTTTTTGTTAGTGAATTGTTTTGTAATATTTTTTTAGTTTTTCAGTGTTTGTTGGTGAATTTTCTTATATTATTTTTTTTTTTCAACATTTTATTAATGAATTGTCTTGTGGTATTTCTTCTAATCTTTTGCCATTTACTGTGAATTGTTTTGTGATATTTTTTCTGGTTCTTCAATGTTTTGCTGATAATTTGTCTTGCGACATTTCTTCTGATCTTTCAGTATTTGCTAGTAAGTTGTTTTGTAGTATTTCTTCTAATTCTTCAACATTTTGCTAGTGAATTGTCTTGTGATATTTCTTCTGTTTTTTTAGCATTTACTGTTAAATTGTCTTGTGGTATTTTTTCGATTCTTTAATGTTTTGCTAGTGAATTGTCTTGTGATATTTCTTCTGATCTTTCAGCATTTACTGGTAAGTTGTCTTGTAGTATTTCTTCTGATCTTTCAACATTTTTTGGTGAATTGTCTTGTGATATTTCTTCTGTTTTTTTAGCATTTTTGGTAAATTGTCTTGTAGTTGCTTTTTTGAGTAGTTTTAACTGCCCTTTTTTTTTTGTAAAATTTATTTTAGTATTTTTTCTGGCATTCTTCTTCTGTTCTTTTGACATTTTGTTAATGAACTGTCTTGTAGTATTTCTTTTAGTCTTTTGGCATCTGCTGATAAATTTCTTGTGTTCTGGTTTTTTGGCATTTGCTAGTAAATTGTCTTGTGATAATTCTTTTTGTTCTTTGCCATTTGCTGTAAATTGTCTTGTGATAGTTCTTCTGATCATTTAACATTTTGTTGGTGAATTGTCTTGTGGTATTTCTTTTAGCATTTGCTAGTAATTTGTTTTGTGATATTTTTTTGATGTTTTGCTAATAAATTGTCTTGTAGTATTTTTTCTGATCTTTTAACATTTACTAGTAAATTGTTTTATGGTTACTTTTTTGAGTAGTTTTATACTATGCTTTCTTTTCTTTTTTTGTAAAATTTCTTTTTGGTATTTTTTTTTGGTACTCTTTTTTCTGTTCCTTCAATATTTTATTAGTAAATTGTCTTATAGTATTTTTTCTGATCTTTTAGCATTTGCTGATGAATTGTCTTGCATTATTTCTTTTAATCTTTTAGTATTTTGCTAGTAAATTGTCTTGTGATAGTTCTTCTGTTCTTTCAGTATTTGCTGATAAATCTTGTAGTATTTCTTAACATTTCGCTAATGAATTGTCTTGTAATATTTCTTTTAATCTTTTGGCACTTGCTAGTAAATTGTTTTGTAGTATTTCTTTTAGTTTTTCAGTATTTACTGATGAATTGTCTTTCTGGTCCTTTAGCATTTAACTGGTGAATTATCTTGTAGTATTCTTTCTGTATGATGTTTTTATAATGTTTGTGTAATRTYTTTATGRRTRTAATATTTTTGTARTRTTTATTTTATRATATTTGTAATRTTTTGTGNNKTTTTTTTTAATAGTTTTAATAAAAATATAGATTTATTAATAAAATTATATTAAATTTCACAAGTGACTAATAAAAATTAATTGTATAAATCATATGATTGTTTGTTTTAATGATCAAACATATGACTTATATGATCAATTTTGATTGGTTAATTACAGGATCATTATAAAATAATGGCTATAAATGAAAGTTGGCTTGTATAATAAAAAATTAAAATAATATAAAGAAAAAAT
>LXRJ01000667.1 GCA_001684025.1 Candidatus Glomeribacter gigasporarum
GATTAATTACAATAATTGATAATCAATTACTAATAACATTTGGACAAATATAATATTTGAATTCTGAATGATTTTAATATATTATTATAAATTTATTAAAAGCATTACAAATTAGATACAAATTTTAAGAAAAAAGAAACAATGAAAGTAAGAAGAAAACAAAAATAAAATTTGAAGAAAAAAAGAACAGAAAAAAAATTAAACCCTTTATTTCTTTGAATGTCCTCTATAATATCAGAAGCTGGTCTTTTACCACCACTTCTTTCATCATCATCACCCTTCTATTCGCTATCATTATCAAAATTCTCATCCTCATCCGCTTCTAACTCATCCTCTTCTTCAAAGCTCCTATTCCTCCCTCACCAA
>LXRJ01000668.1 GCA_001684025.1 Candidatus Glomeribacter gigasporarum
ATTTATTTTTCATGTTCAGCTCAGTCCATGTCTATATGATATCTCTGCCCTATCCTATACACGAAATCTATCCAGAATTTTTTGCTTGACTTTTTCCTAAACTTAAGTTCCTTCCCTTTGCTTCAGAAATTACTGTATTTGTATTAATTTGCATATATGTGAGTAAGGGTTCTGGTTTAACTTCCTGAAATATATTTTTCTGAAATACCAGTTCACCAAAGTCGTAATATCGAAAATCCATTTTACAAGCAGAATATAAATCATTTCGCCAAAAATCAAATAACCAATAAGTTTCTCTTACTAACAATTATTTCACTACAGCTCATTTTATCAACAATGGTCAGAATTACTTTGTCAGTGAAATGA
>LXRJ01000669.1 GCA_001684025.1 Candidatus Glomeribacter gigasporarum
ATGCTGAGTTTATTATAGTTTCATATTACAAACATCCGTATTAATAAATATAATTATATAATTTTTAACTGTATCTAATTATATAAATATTTTTATAATATAAAAATAACTTTTGTATTAATAAATAAAAAAATTACAAATTTAATTTATACATATACTTTAAAATTAATTTATAYATATACTTTAAAATTAATTTATACATATACTTTAAAATAATTTATACATATACTTTAAAATTAATTTATATATATACTATAAAAACAATTTATACTAAGTAAATAAAATATGTTCAGTAGACGAATATTTTAATAATTTATATTTATACTTTAAAATTAATTTATAAATATACTATAAAAATAATTTAT
>LXRJ01000670.1 GCA_001684025.1 Candidatus Glomeribacter gigasporarum
TTATAGCATTATCTTATATCGTTATTATATAGCATTATCTTATAGTGTTATTATATAGCATTATTTTATGGTGTTATTATTATTATAACTAATTTTAGCATTAGTATTATATTATGGTGACTTAAATAGTAWTAYATAGCATTATTRYAATGATTTATATYWTTATAYAATRATTTATASCATTATTTTCTAGTRTTATTTTATGTTATTATTATATAGTGTTATTATATAATATTATTTTATAGTATTATAAAAGATATACTTGCCTTTTCCTCAAGACAGAGAGATATTAATATATGCTTCACAATTTATTCTTTAAATATTTACATCATTTCTGGGTATATTTGACCCTTCTCTTTAATTA
>LXRJ01000671.1 GCA_001684025.1 Candidatus Glomeribacter gigasporarum
TAAGAGAACAATTAAATACACATCAAAGAGAAATGATACAAAGATTTATTAGATCACAACAACCTAAAAGATTTTCAATAAACCACAGAAGAACTATCAACTTATTTCATCGTCCAAATAGACAAATACAAAGACAAAGACCATTACAAATCGAAGGAATCAWTCAAAATAACCCTATARAAAATATCATGAGTGGAATGCAAATTCATAGTTATTCTGGTGGTTCTTTAGGTGATGCACAATACAATCCTGAAAGTAGTGGTAGTATAACATATGTTACAAAAAATAATTTAGGTAAACGTGAAACATCTGAATCTACTGAAACAATAACAGAACAACAAGGTATTACAGAAAATTCTGCAT
>LXRJ01000672.1 GCA_001684025.1 Candidatus Glomeribacter gigasporarum
ACCTTATACTTCCAACTGGATAAAGTTTTAATGGTCGTAATAAAGATCTATCTTTAGTTTTTATAATCTTTGCTAATGGTTCATTACAGGCCGATCTTTGGGATATTGATCTATGTTCAGRATATTCAACATATATACATCTTTTGYATACAGGTTTATTATCTTCTTTATAATTTTTTACATCTAATAGTCYATARAGTTTATGACAATTTGGGCATGCAACATATTTTTTATATTTAGTTAAGATACCTAAAGATGATTTCGCTGTGAATATGGAAGTAGGAAAATTATCAGCTTCATTTATTTTGAAATGTATAAGTATATAGCGAAGAAACTTGATTAATGCTTCGATACCAATATC
>LXRJ01000674.1 GCA_001684025.1 Candidatus Glomeribacter gigasporarum
AGCATCAAACTAGATAACTTTTAGTTTATTATTTTTTAATGATGCTTATTTTTACTCATGGCTTAAAGCTTCACCACATCAAACTAGATTCTTTATAAAGAAACTTTTAAATTATCATTTTTTAATTGGTGCTTATTTACTCATGGCTTAAAGTTTCACTGCATCAAACTAGATTTTTTACAAAGAAAYTTTTGGTTTATCATTTTTTAATTGGCGCTTATTTACTAATGGCTTAAAGTTTCACTGCATCAAACTAGATTCAACAGCATCAAACTAGATTCTTTACAAAGAAACTTATCAATTTACTCATGGCTTAAAGTTTCACTGCATCAAACTAGATTCTTTACAATGAAACTTTT
>LXRJ01000676.1 GCA_001684025.1 Candidatus Glomeribacter gigasporarum
CGGGGGAGCCTATGGCTGCTCCTTTGCATACCAATAGCTCAGAAGCACATCCAAGTCTTGTATGAAGGAAAACTTAGGGTTTGGACGGGTATATGTCTACCCCGACAAGCAATATGGTAGATTGGCTTATAAAGGTCTTTAAGTTAATCGCCCTGTTTAACGGTAACCTGGTTCTAGCTACTAGGTTGGCCCAGTTTACAGAGTGGGTAGAAGCCTATAATAGTTCAGCTCTGGCCCCTATCCTTCTTAACTCTACTTTGGTTCACGTGTCACTAGAACTACAATCAGGTTGGTTCTCTGGGTCTGTCGACACCGAGAAGTGCTTCAACGTCCACTAGCCGGGGGCCCGAGCTCTGCT
>LXRJ01000677.1 GCA_001684025.1 Candidatus Glomeribacter gigasporarum
TTCACCAATTTGAGAAATCACCCAGTTACAGGCAAATCCAAATCAAATCTTTGATTCATCAGATATCCAAGAAGTTACCTAATAATGTTACTTACTTGAGGTTCTTCCTACTTGAATTATTGCCATTTCTGGCTCTGGTATCTGCTATCTTTGTTATTACGGCGGATAACCCAATCCTAGGTGTCCTATTCCTCATTGGAGTCTTCTTARCCGTATCCGGTTACCTTGCTCTTATTGGACTTACCTTTCTTGCCTTAACTTACCTCATCATATATGTAGGGGCTATAGCCATTCTATTCCTGTTCGTGGTAATGATGATGGACTTAAACCTACTAGACCTAAGTGAGCTTCCCTCGGT
>LXRJ01000680.1 GCA_001684025.1 Candidatus Glomeribacter gigasporarum
TAATATTATAATCGACTTATAGCATAATATTATAATCGACTTATAGTTTAACGTCATGATAATAATAACTAATCATATAAAATTTAGTACTTTTAAACTAATATAAAATCAAAACATCATATAATACTATCATTTGACTACTTTATTAAATTATTATTTTATAATTGTCTATTATTATATTTAAATATTATTCAAAAATCAATATAGAATTAATCAATAGTTTTATATCCATCTAACTATTATTATACTAACTATTTATCTATTATTATCTAACTATCATCTCAATATTTAAAATATTATTCAGAAACTTGTATAGAATTAATCAATCTTTTGACTAACTATCATTACATCAACTA
>LXRJ01000030.1 GCA_001684025.1 Candidatus Glomeribacter gigasporarum
CAAAGCAACTTATTATCTTGCAATCAAGCAAATTTTGAACTGCATCCACCTTATTTCATCCCCATTTCACAGATCTTTGGCAATTATACAAGCATTACATGATATGAACTAAATATTCACTGCAAATTTTCTCAATAAATAATCAGTAGTTCACCTTATTTCTATTAAGCTTACTGCAGCATATTTTGTTTCATAAATACGTACCTGAGGCACGTACCTAAAGCAAACTGGCGTTGATCAACAGTCACTTGTGACACGTATATGAGTATTAACCTGATAGCGCGCCTAAATGGGTGGGTGCTGAGAGGTTCGAACTCCCGACCTAAGCCTTGTAAGGGCTCCGCTCTACCAACTGAGCTAAACACCCCATCAGAATATCTTTAGACTTGTGAGTAAAACTTAGTTTTTTAGTATATCGTACTCTCATCGTTTTGCTAAAATTCAGCAATTTATCCTGCGATTAAATTCAATGCTTCCCATTATAGATATAGAGAATATTGGCCCACTTGAACGGCGCGTCACCCTTTCGGTACTTAAAGAGACCGTGCAAAAAGAAATTGAAGCGCGGTTGCATCGGCTTGCAAAAAAATCACGGATGTCTGGTTTCCGGCCCGGAAAAGTACCGCTTAAAATCGTTCGGTCACAGCATGGAAAGCAACTTGAAATTGAAGTTCTAGAGGAGTATTTACATCAGGAATTCTTTAGATTTAGCCGCGCCCAGAATTTGAAGGTGATTGGTCAGCCTCGCTTCTCTCCAAAAGAAATCAAACCAGATGAAAACAGCTATGTGCTCGACACAACGTTTGAAGTGTATCCAGAGATTGAAATTCGCTTAGATGCGCTCTCAGAACGACAAATCTCATATCCAACCACTATAATTGGCGATTCTGAAATTGACCGCTCGCTTGAGGTATTGCGCAGGCAAAAAGTTCGATACACCGATACACCATTACGCAGCCCGGAAAATGATGGGGAGAATACGGATGCATGCGCAGCGCAACTGGATGACCGGGTTACGTTTGATGCAGAAGGAACCATAGAAGGCCAGCCTTTTTCGGACGGCAGCCTAAAAGATTTAACGGTTATATTGGGTAGAGGTATGCTGCCGCCTGAGTTTGAAAAGGCAGCGCTGGGATTGAAGTCAGGCGAAACACGAACGTTTGAGATCGCCTTTGCCGCGGATCATCCAGTGACCCAACTTGCCAACAAAACGGCCCAATACACGCTAACGCTCAAGAAAATCGAACAGCCGGACTATCCAGAAGTGGATACGGATTTTGCCGCCTCGCTAGGCATCGATGGTGGCGATCTTGAAAAAATGCGCGCTAAAATCAAAGAGAACCTTGAACGCGAAGCGCAGCGCCGTATCCGGTTGTTACTGCAGCGCCAGGTGATGGATTGCCTTCTAGAGTGCGCTACGCTTGAAGTCCCTCACACACTGGTTGAGCAGGACCAGCGGCGTTTGGCGGAAATAGCGCGCCAGGATATGGAAAAACGGGGCATTCCTAACCATAATTTGTTGATTTCCACCGAAATGTTCAAGGAAAAGGCTGAACGACGCGTTAAACTGGGGCTGATCTGTATCGAATTGATCAAGCAATATGATTTGCAGGCAAAGCCTGAACAGGTGCGCACAGCGGTTGAGACCCGATCAAAAAGCTATCAGGAACCGCAAGAAATTGCGCGCTGGTATTATGCAGATCCACAACGGCTGGCTGAAATTGAGGCGGAAGTTGCCGAGAACAATATTATCGACTTTGTACTAAGCAAAGCCAAAATCGAGCAACAGCCGCTGAGCTTTGAAGCATTGGCGAAAGCTTCCCATTGAAATGATATTCAATGCATCAATTTTTATCATTCAAAACCATTGATCGTGTGATGCCTTATCTTGAACAATCCGGCGCAACTCCTTGCAGCGCTGTTGATACGCAGGCGCTTGGTTTAGTGCCAATGGTGGTTGAAACCAGCGGCCGTGGCGAGCGCGCTTATGATATCTATTCTCGACTGCTTAAAGAGCGCGTTGTATTTCTGATCGGCGAAGTCAATGAACATAATGCCAATCTGATTGTCGCTCAGCTGCTGTTCCTCGAAAGTGAACATCCGGACAAGGATATTAGTCTCTATATCAATAGTCCCGGCGGATCAGTTTGCGCTGGGATGGCGATTTATGACACATTACAATTTATTAAGCCTCAAGTCTCAACACTCTGTATGGGACTTGCAGCGAGCATGGGTGCTTTTCTGCTGGCGGCGGGTGCGCCTGGAAAGCGTTTTGCGCTGCCGAACGCGCGCATCATGATCCACCAACCTTTGGGCGGCGCGCGCGGTCAAGCGTCTGATATCGAAATTCACGCGCGCGAGATTCTGTATTTAAAAGAGCGTCTGAACCAATTGCTCGCGCAACATACCGGCCAAACGGTTGAACGGATCTCAAGCGACACGGATCGTGATAAATTTATGTCGGCGAAGGATGCCAAGGCATATGGACTAATTGATCAAATCCTTTCTAAACGACCTTGACAACAGTTTGTGTATCGATGACAAGCAAAAAGGATTCTTCCGGTTCCAAAAAATTGCCGCATTGCTCGTTTTGCGGAAAAAGTCAGCATGAGGTCAGAAAACTGATTGCCGGCCCGTCCGTATTTGTGTGCGACGAATGTATTAACCTATGCAATGAAATTATCCGGGACGAAGCGGCAATTGCGCACAACAATACTCATATTTCAAAAGCGGAGCTGCCAGCGCCACAAGAAATTAAAATATTTCTTGATCAATATGTGATTGGGCAGGAGCGTGCTAAGAAAATACTTTCAGTGGCTGTTTACAATCATTACAAAAAATTGAAACATCTGGGCCGGAAAAATGAAATTGAACTTGCCAAAAGCAATATCTTGCTGATTGGTCCTACCGGCTCCGGTAAGACATTATTTGCGCAAACGCTTGCACGTCTGTTAAATGTGCCGTTTGTAATTGTAGACGCCACAACGCTGACCGAAGCGGGATATGTAGGCGAAGATGTCGAAAATATTATTCAGAAGCTATTGCAGAATTGCAATTATGAAGTCAGCAAAGCGCAAAAAGGCATTGTCTATATCGATGAAATTGACAAGATCAGCCGTAAATCCGATAACCCTTCGATTACGCGGGACGTCTCCGGAGAAGGCGTGCAGCAAGCGCTGCTTAAACTGATTGAAGGCACGATGGCCTCCGTGCCGCCTCAAGGGGGACGTAAACATCCCAATCAGGACTTTATTCAAATCGATACCACGAATATATTATTCATTTGCGGTGGCGCTTTCGACGGCCTTGAAAAAGTGATTATCAGCCGCACTGAAAAGACAAGCATTGGCTTTAGCGCAATGGTTAAGAGCCAGAAAGAACACGCTGCCAGTGAAGCGCTCGCAGAAGTCGAGCCTGAAGATTTGATTAAATTCGGGCTAATTCCCGAATTGATTGGCCGTTTGCCAGTGGTCACCACCCTTGACGAATTGGATGAGGAGGCTTTAATCAAAATTCTCGTCGAGCCTAAAAACGCGCTTATTAAGCAATATCATGAACTCTTCGCAATGGAGCATGTGGATCTTGAAATACGCCCAGAAGCGCTTAAAGCGATTGTGCGCAAAGCCATCCAACGCAAGACCGGCGCGCGCGGGCTGCGCTCGATTCTGGAACAAGCGCTCCTCGAGATTATGTTTGAATTACCCACTATGAAAAGTGTGAGCAAAGTGATCGTGGATGAGAAAGTCATCCATGGCACCGGTAAACCCCTGCTGATTTATGCAGATACGCCAAAGGTTGCAAGTTCGAATTAAAGGTGCGCCTGCGCAAGATCACTGGAAAATAACCCATCTTCTATCCTGGAAATAAAATGTCAGAAACATCGAATCTCCCATCGGAATGCGTGCTGCTCCCGCTCTTGCCGCTTAGGGACGTCGTGGTCTTCCCGCATATGGTCGTTTCCTTGTTCGTTGGGCGTCCAAAGTCGATCAAAGCGCTCGAATTCGCCATGGCAAGCGGTAAACGTGTGATGCTGGTTGCGCAAAAAAATCCCACTAAGGATGAGCCGCAATCCACAGACCTGTATAAGATTGGATGTATTTCGAACCTTCTACAGATGCTTAAACTTCCAGACGGCACGATTAAAGTGCTTGTCGAAGGGACGCAGCGCGCGCAAACTCACACAATTGAAGACCAGGAGACGCAATTCTTCTGCGCCGCTGTCCCGCTGGATATTGCATCGCCTACAGACACACAGGCTGAAGCGCAAACAGAAGCCCTGCGGCGCACGATCCTCGCGCAATTTGAGCAATACATCAAACTCAATAAGAAGATTCCAGCAGAGACCTTGGCATCCCTGGCGAGCATTGATGACGCGGGCCGTTTTACGGATACCATCGCCGCGCATCTACCCATCAAGCTCGATCAAAAACAACGCGTTCTTGAAACTTTCCCGGTGATCGAACGCCTTGAATGCTTGCTGACGCAAATTGAAGCGGAAATCGACATTCTGCAGGTTGAAAAACGGATTCGCGGGCGCGTTAAGCGTCAGATGGAAAAAAGCCAGCGCGAATACTATTTAAATGAACAAGTCAAAGCAATTCAGAAAGAGCTCGGTGAAGGCGAAGAAGGAAGCGATCTTGAAGAACTTGGGAAACGGATCGTCGCCGCGCACATGTCTAAAGAAGCACACAAAAAAGCCGAAAGCGAGCTGAAGAAACTCAAGCTGATGTCGCCCATGTCAGCGGAAGCTACCGTGGTGCGCAACTATCTCGATGCGCTGATCCATTTGCCATGGCGCAAGAAAAGCAAAATCAATCATGATCTCGTCGACGCACAAACCGCGTTGGACGAAGATCATTACGGACTTGAAAAAGTCAAAGAACGCATTCTTGAATATCTCGCAGTGCAGCAGCGTGTCGGAAAAGTGAAAGCGCCGATCCTCTGCTTGGTTGGGCCGCCCGGGGTCGGTAAAACATCGCTCGGACAATCGATTGCACGCGCAACCAACCGGAAATTCATACGCATTGCATTGGGGGGCGTACGGGACGAGGCAGAAATCCGCGGTCACCGGCGTACCTACATTGGTTCAATGCCGGGAAAAATCCTGCAAAGTCTTGCCAAAGCGGGCGTGCGTAATCCGCTTTTTCTACTCGACGAAGTAGACAAAATGGGCATGGATTTTAGAGGCGATCCCGCTTCAGCATTGCTCGAAGTGCTTGATCCTGAGCAGAACCATACTTTTGCCGATCATTACATCGAAGTCGATTTCGATCTATCCGATGTGATGTTCGTTGCGACATCGAATTCTTTTCACATCCCATCTCCTCTTCTAGACCGGATGGAAGTGATTCGTCTTTCCGGCTATACGGAAGACGAAAAAGTCAATATCGCGCGGCGCTATCTGCTCCCTAAACAGAGACGTTTGAATGGACTTCAAGAAGGTGAAATTGATCTAAGCGAAGCGGCACTGCGCGATATCATCCGTTACTACACGCGCGAGGCGGGCGTGCGCGCGCTGGAGAGGGAAATTTCAAAAATTTGCCGGAAAATCGTTAAAAAACATCTGCTTGAGAAAACAGAGGCTCCCCTGACGATTGAAGCGGATCATCTCGGCGACTTTTTGAGCGTGAAGAAATACGATTTTGGCATCGCGGCGAAAGAAAATCAGATCGGTCAAGTCACGGGACTCGCATGGACAGAAGTCGGCGGCGATCTATTGACGATAGAAGCCGCCTTAATGCCAGGCGAAGGCAAGGTGATCTGCACCGGCTCGTTGGGAGATGTAATGAAAGAATCGGTCGAAGCTGCACGCTCAGTGGTGCGTTCGCGCGCTCATCGCCTTGGGATTGCGGATGAATTGTTCCGCACCAAAGATATTCATATCCACGTTCCGGAAGGCGCAACGCCCAAAGACGGCCCTTCGGCGGGCATCGCGATGACCACCGCGCTCGTTTCAATATTAACGGGCATCCCGGTGCGCTCAGACATCGCGATGACCGGTGAAATTACCTTACGGGGAGAAGTATTGCCGATTGGCGGATTAAAAGAGAAGCTGCTCGCTGCGCACCGGGGCGGTATTCGGCTGGTCCTCATTCCTGAGGAGAATGTAAAAGACCTTGCTGAAATCGCCGATACCGTCAAAAATAATATTGAAATTGTTCCGGTGCGCTGGATTGACCGAGTGTTGGAACTTGCGCTTGAACGTATGCCAGCCCTTCAGAACATCGACGCGCCGCCGCAAGCCCTTTCCATTCCAGCCCCTGAATCCACATTGAGTATCCCTGCTCCGGCTCGCACCACGCATTGAGCAGCAATGCGCCTTCACCTGCCATATATGCTCAGACATGCGTCATTCAATGGCCTATTTTAATTCTTTAAACATTTGTTTATTCATCGGTATAGTTCGGATTATCCGTTTAATGCATATCTACAAGTTTGAGACACGACCAAAAAATGATCCTTGAAGCCGCTTTGATGTGCGCACAGGATCCGCTTAAACTTTCTGATTTGCGCAAACTGTTCATTGAGCCGATGCCAGACACGCACATCATCGGTTTCCTGGACGCGTTGCGTACAGACTGGTTGGGGCGAGGACTCGAATTGGCTAAGATCGCCGGGGGTTGGCGTTTTCAAAGCACACCTGCGGTGCAAGTCTTCCTCGACCGCTTAAATCCTGAAAAACCACCCAAATATTCCCGCGCGGTATTGGAAACGCTGGCCGTGATCGCCTATCGGCAACCTGTCACGCGGGGCGACATCGAAGAAATCCGCGGCGTCGCCGTTAATACCCAAGCCATACGGCAACTTGAAGAACGGGGATGGATTGAAGTGATCGGCCAGCGTCATGCGCCCGGGCATCCGTCGCTCTACGCAACCACTCAAACTTTCCTCAATGATTTTGGCTTACAAACACTGGAAGCATTACCTGATTTACCCGAATCCATCGGGATCGAAACAGCTTGAATAGCCCAAATTGCTAGAGCATTTTTCAGTGAGATTGCGACTGGCACAAGCGCGAAGACAGTATGGGGATCGATGCGGGCGGAGCAGGCCTCCATCGCTTCGCGATGGAGGCGACCCCGCAGCGAGACCAGACGGCGAGTGCATCGTTGCGCAGTGCAAGCCGCTGAAAAATGCTCTAGCTTGGCATCCGTATATTGACCTTCCTTACAGGATCTCTTGGCACATACTGCCTGCGATACAAACGAACTCTCTCATTCCAGAGGCTGCCTTGAAATCATTCCGCTTCATTCATCTGCCCGAACCTGAATCTGCGTCTAGCTCGTCCTTACCGCCTTCTTCCACGCCCGCTATGGCTGCCGATACGCATGCCAGCAAGCCCGTGGATGATAGGGTCTTAAATCAAGAAAATCGAAGCGAAGGGCGAATGAGGCATGGGTTACGGCGCGGCCCGCGCAGCCTCATTGCGCGCCGACACGCAACAAAGGCGAAAGAATCTGATCAACCCGATGGCCAGGCTTTGTCATCGACCTCTTCTTTACGAAGGAAGACCGCGCCTCGTAAAGGTCAATTCCCGCTTCAGAAGCGTCTCCCAGCGGTAGAAGATGACTCTCCCAAACTGCATAAGGTGCTCGCTGAGGCAGGCATCGGTTCTCGACGCGAAATGGAAGATTGGATCATAGCAGGCCGTATTTCGGTCAATGGCGAACCAGCGCACATCGGCCAGCGCATCATGCCAGCGGATCAAGTCCGTATTAACGGAAAATTGCTTCCGCGCAAGAATGCCTGCCGTCTGCCGCGCATCCTGCTATACCACAAACCCAGCGGGGAGATTGTCAGCCATGCGGACCCGCAACATCGCCCATCGGTATTCAATGCACTGCCGCCATTAAAAGCCGGGAAATGGCTTTCCATTGGTCGGCTTGATTTCAACACTGAAGGGTTACTCTTACTTACAACCTCTGGCGAGCTGGCGCATCGCTTCACGCATCCGCGTTATAAAGTGGAGCGTGAATATGCGGTCCGGGTGATCGGTGAACTGTCTGAACCGGCCCGGCAAAAACTGTTGCGCGGCGTTGCGCTTGAGGACGGGATGGCGAATTTTCTGCGCATTCAAAACGGCGGCGGAGAAGGCGTCAACCGTTGGTACCATGTCACACTCGCCGAAGGCCGCAATCGCGAAGTGCGGCGGCTATTTGACGCCGTCGGGGTCACCGTCAGCCGGCTCATCCGCACCCGGCATGGCCCGGTTGCTCTGCCGCGCAGTCTAAAGCGCGGCCGTTGGGAAGAACTCGATGCACAGCAGGTGAACGCCTTGCTTGCAACTGTCGGTCTAAGCGTGCGCACATCTGAACGTAAAACAAGCAGCGCCGCCTCCATGCCCCGCCGTCAACCCGATCCCATGCAGACTTCGGTCGATTTCTCGGAATACGGCAACGGCCGGGGCAGCACACACCCTTATGGACAAATGCGCACGCAATTGAATCATGCGCGTCGTCCGGAACGCACCCTGCTAGCGCCTTCTTCAATGAGATTGCCGCTGGCGCGAGTGCGAGGACAGTATGAGCGCAATCCGGCGAGCGCGAAGCGACGCAAGGCAAGCCGCTGAAAAAAGCGCTGGGTATCTAGCAGAGATATCGCCTGACCGCCATTCAAGCCCCTTGTATGCTATTCAAAGGCTACAGTCCGCTGATTCTGACGGGTACGCTTCAAACGATTACGCTCGCCCTCCTTTCTCTTATTGTCTCCATATTCATCGGCCTAGCGGGCGCTTTAGCCAAATTATCCACACGGCCGCTCCTGCGTTATCCGGCGATGTTTTATACCACTCTGATTCGCGGCGTGCCTGATCTAGTGCTGATGTTGCTCCTGTTTTACAGCTTTCAGATCGGTTTAAACCAGTTCACGGATTGGTTGGAGATCAATCCCATCGATTTAGATCCGTTCATCACGGGCATACTCACCCTCGGATTTATCTACGGCGCCTACTTTACCGAGACTTTCCGCGGCGCTTTCCTATCGGCCCCGCGCGGCCAGATCGACGCCGGGTTTGCCTATGGAATGTCCTCCTTTCAAGTGTTCCGCCGCATCCTATTTGCGCACATCATGCGTTCCGCATTGCCTGGCATCGCGAACAACTGGCAAGTACTCATTAAAGCGACGGCATTGGTATCGATCATCGGCCTCTACGATCTCGTCAAAGCCGCGCAGGAAGCCGGCCGCGCGGCGCTAAACTCCTTTGCTTTTATGGCGCTTGCCGCGCTGATTTACCTGATCCTGACCACCCTATCGAATTTCGCGCTGATTTGGCTTGAACGCCGCTATGTGTTGGATAGACGGCAGCCGCAACCGCAGCGGGCGCAGCTATGATCGACATCATCGAGCAATACTGGAAAGCCTATCTGTTCTGGGACGGCACCGCGCCATCGGGGCTGATCATCACGCTCTGGCTACTAGTCGCTTCGCTGGCGATTGGCTTTATACTCGCCATTCCCTTGTCTATGGCGCGCGCCTCAGACAATCGCTTTTTCCGCCGGTCCGTCTGGCTGTTTACCTATATTTTTCGCGGCACGCCCTTATATGTGCAGCTATTGTTGATCTATAGCGGGCTTTATACGCTGGGAGTTGTGCGTTCACACGCGTTTTTGGACCACTTCTTCCGCAATGGCATGAACTGCACCCTGCTTGCTTTTGCACTGAACACCTGCGCCTATACCACCGAGATATTCGCCGGATCCATTCGGGCCGTTGCGCGCGGTGAAATTGAAGCGGCGCGCGCGTATGGCATGCTGCGCCTGACGCAATACCGGCGCATCATTCTCCCTGCGGCATTGCGGCGCGCCCTACCGTCTTACAGTAACGAAGTCATTCTGATGCTGCATGCAACCACGCTCGCGTTCACAGCGACCGTACCCGACGTGCTGAAAGTCGCGCGCGATGTGAATACGGCCACTTACCAGCCGCTCCAGGCCTTTGGTTTAGCTGCATTGATTTATCTCAGCGTATCGTTCCTGCTGATCGGTGTATTCCGCCGGGCTGAACGCCGCTGGCTAGCGTTTCTGCGTCCGCGGATGTGAGCGGCTTCCATGGATGATGGCTTGTACAACAGGCAGTATATGAAACAGAAATCAATAAACCTCAAAAATAGGATTTGTCTCTGATAGAAACAAGGTCAAAATCTTATTCCCAGGGCGGCCCAGACAAATTAATGTTCAGCCTGTCAATAACGCATTCCATTGCGTTGTCGATAGACCTTCCAATTCTGACTTGTTGAGGTGAGCGATGAAACGTTTAATTTGGATAAGTATGACAGCGGCGGCGATGAGCAGTGTTTCTTCAAGCGTTCAGGCGGTGCCTGCGGTCGGACAGATCGACTTTACAGGCGAGATTATCACGGCTGTCTGTAGCATACAGAATAGCCCGCTGACGGTTGATTTGGGCCGTCACCACACATCGCAGCTAGACCAGACGACTAGGAGATTTCTGAAGACAAACTTTACCGTCACATTGACGGGCTGCCCAGACTCGAACGGCGCCACGATGCAATTTACAGGGATGGCAGCGCAAAACAACCCCCAACTATTAGCTGTTGCTGCGCCTCCGGGCCAAACCGTGGCAGGAAACGTCGGGATCAGATTGTTTGATACAAATCAAACGACCCCCTTGAACCTGAACAGCGATTCGACACCGGTTAATCTAACCGCTGGGAACAATAATGTGGATTTTGCCGCCGCGTACGAACAGATCGGGAACAATCCCCCGACAGCGGGTCAGGCCAATGGGACTGCAACCCTCGATATTACTTATAATTAACGCATACGCATCGGCGCTGCTTTCTCATTCGAGCTCGATTGACGCATATCGTCAATCGAGCTCGAGCTATACTTTTACGCATCAAAACGCCAAATTTCAGGATATGTCATGCGCCAATCGCTTCTGAACTTAAAAAATGCGCGGCTTGCCGTGTTGGCAGCCGCTTTGAGTGTGATGGCGTTGCCGGCGAAAGCGGGCGTTCTAGTCGGCGGAACGCGGGTTGTCTACGACGGCACCAAGCGCGAGGCGTCGATCTCGGTCAAGAACACCAGCCAGACGCCCTATGTAGTGCAGGTTTGGCTGGACGGTGGCAGCGAGAACGCGCGCGCCAAACCGCCGTTTGCGCTGACGCCGCCGATTTTCCGGCTCGACCCGAACAAGGAAAACAATATCCGCATTATGTACTCGGGGCAAGGCTTGCCGGAGGACCGGGAATCGGTGTATTGGCTGAACGTGCAAGAAATTCCCCCGAAGTCCGAACAAGAAAATGTATTGCAGATTGCAGTGCGCACCCGGATCAAACTGTTTTACCGGCCACCCGCGCTTGCCAAGGAGAGCGCGGCCAGAGCGGGACGCGCATTGCAGTGGAAAATCGTCCGTGAAGGCGGGCAGCACAAGCCGGTGTTGATCGCCGAGAATCCAACGCCGTTTTCGGTCAATCTGTCTGAGGCGAAACTCGTAGATGCCGGCAAGGAGATCCCGGTGAAAGCCGAGATGATCCCCGCCAAAAGCAGCCAGCGTCTGGAAATTCAGCCGCCGTTACCGTTTCGCGCCGGTCAGCGTTATACGCTGAGCTATCGGTACATCAACGACTACGGCGGCGTTTCGGATCCAGAACAGGCGGAGGTCGAGTAGCCGGCGATGCATTGAGGCAGGCATGTAGCGTATTTTTCCTGGTCTCTTCACCATGAAATTCCCATTCTCTACGCGGGCCTATCGCCTTGCGCAGATAGGCGCCTTGATGCCCGCGCTGTTGTTCAGCGGTCGCGCTGCGCAGGCGGCGGATATCGCTCAGGTTGAGTTTAACCCTGGCTTTTTGCACCAGCCGGATCCACGGCAGGCGGTCGATTTATCCCTTTTTTCAAGAGGTGAATATGTCCAGCCCGGGATATACCGGGTCGACCTGTATATCAATCAGAATTTCGTCGACCAGCGTGAAGTGCGGTTCACCGCGCCCGCGCCGGATGCGAGCGCGCAGCCGTGTATCCAGCGGGAACTGCTGAAGACGGCGGGCGTATTGCTCGAAGCATTTCCAGCTCTGAACGAGGCGGAGGAAACGCAGTGTCTGGATGTAGAGGCGACGATTGAGAACGCGCACATCGCATTTGATCTCGGCCAGCAGCGGTTAGACCTGAGCATTCCGCACATTGCGCTGCGCCGAACCGCGCGCGGCACTGTGGATCCGAAAGAATGGGACGCGGGCGCGCCGGCGGCGCTGTTTGACTACCGTCTGAGCGCATCGAATGCGCACCGGAAAGAAAGCGGCCATCAGCAGGACCTGTTTCTGGGCTTAAGAAGCGGGATCAATTTAGGCGCGTGGCGCCTCCGGCATGAGGCCAGTCTGAGCGCAAACGCTCCGAATGGCCAGACGGAATGGCGCTCGATCTCAGCGTATGCCGAACGCGACATTATTCCATGGCGCAGCCGTATCACGCTGGGCGACAGTTTCACAAACGATGGCGTTTGGAGAGACGGCCTTGGATTGCGCGGCGTCAAGCTCGCCTCCGACGACCAGATGCTGCCGGACAGTCTGCAAGGCTACGCGCCGGTGCTGCGCGGTTTTGCGCAGACCAATGCCAAGGTCGAAGTCCGGCAAAACGGTTATGTGGTGTACACCACCTACGTTGCGCCGGGCGCATTTGAAATCCGCGATCTCTATTCGATCTCGGCCGGCGACCTCGAAGTGATTGTGATTGAAGCGGACGGGCGCGAGACGCGCTACACGCAGGCGCTTTCCGCCGTGCCGGAGATCATGCTGCGCGAAGGCGCTTTTCGCTACCAAATCGCCGCGGGCCAATACCGCCGTGGCGACCAAGGCGCGCGGCCCAATTTTGTGCGCGGCTCAATCACTTACGGTTTACCGCATGATTTAACGGCGTACGCGGGGTTGACCGCGTCCAAGGATTATTACGCCGGCGTATTCGGCGCGGGTATGAATCTGGGCGCATGGGGCGCCGTTTCGGTTGATCTGACGCATGCCCGTACGACGTTTCCGGATGGCCGCCGCACGCAGGGCCAGAGCTGGCGTTTTTTATACGCCAAATCGTGGTTGCCTTACGGCACCACTTTCCGCTTGCTCGGTTATCGCTATTCAACTTCAGGCTATCGAGATTTCAGCGAGGCCGCGCAAGCGCAATCCAACGCGTCTTCTTCCCATCCCCACCGGCGCGCCCGCGTTGAAGCCCAGATTTGGCAAAGCCTGGGCGGTTATGGCGCGTTCAATTTGACGGCACACCAGCAGACGTATTGGGACCATAGCGGCCGCGACCAATGGCTACAGCTCGGTTACAACSCCAGCCTCTGGCGGCTGAATTACGGACTGTATGCCGCCCGCGCGCGCCATTACAACGGCAAAGATTCAAACAGTATCTCGCTCAATATCTCGATGCCGCTGGATCTGTTCGGCGCGCGCGGGCGCAGCGTCAATACGGGCTATACCGTCAGTCATGTCACCGATCAGGGCGTTTCGCAGCGCGCGAATGCCTCCGGAACGCTGCTGGAGCAACACAATCTGAACTACGGAGTGAATGTGGGCGCCGAGCGCGGCGGCGCAAACGGCGCGTTTAATCTGGGCTATGCGGGCGGTATGGGGCGCGTCGATATGGGATATAGCGCGGGGCCGGGCTATCAGCGCGCTTCAGTAAACCTAGGCGGCGGCCTGGTATTGCATCGCGGTGGTTTGACCTTGAGTCAACCGTTGCAAGGCACCCTTGCGCTGGTCGTCGCGCCCGGCGCGGCGCATGTCAGACTGGAGAATCAGCAAGGGGTGCGCACCGATCGGCGCGGCTATGCGGTGGTTCCGTCTCTGAATCCGTACCGCCGCAACCGTATCGCGCTGTTGACCGAAGATTTTGGCGACCAAGTTGAAATTGAGCATACCGCGACCGAGGTGGTGCCGACCCGCGGCGCCATGGTGCGGGCGGTGTTTGAAACGCGGCTGGGCCGGCGTATATTGATTACCGCGCCGCGCGAAAACGGCCAAGTCGTCCCGTTAGGCGCGCAGATTCTCGATGCGCAGCGCAAGGAAATCGGCATCGCGGGCGCAGATGGACAGCTCTTTGTCTCAGGGGTTCAGAAAGGAGATCGTCTCACGGTGAAATGGGGCAAAGAGGCGCATCAGAGCTGTCAGATTGCGCTGGATCGTCTCCCCGAAAAAGCGCCGGCCAGCCGCTTTTATGAACAGTACGAAATCCCCTGTCTAGGCACGCCGGAACATATAGAGAACCCAACCCAATGAAAATGCACTTCAAAACCTTGATCGTGTATGTCGGCCTAACCGGCAGCGTATTGAGTAGCGCCGCTTTTGCGCAGTGTGAATTAAAGAAGGAATGGAAAGATGATGCCGCTAGATTTTTCCAGATTCAGATTCCGCCATCGCTTACAGTCATCGACAGCACGGATTTTGAAGAGGTGATCTGGCGTACCCCCGTTCCAGTACCGGCGCCGCAAGAGATTACAAATCGTAATAACTGCAATGGAAAGATGAACGCTTGGGCAAGGCGTTCCAACAGTCAGCCTGATTTTGCGAATAACGTTTACCGTACCAATGTGCGAGGCATTGGTTACCGAATTGTCAGCAAAAAGCCATTTCCTTTTGAACTGGACAATAATTCAGATAGTTGGCAATGGCCCAATTCAATGCAAATGGAAGACTTGGAGTTTCAACTGATTAGGACAACAGAGCAGCTCGAATATGGAAAAAACATCGCGTCAGGACGGTATGGACTCGCTGTAATTACTCCTGCGGAGGTCGAGGAACTGACAGTGTTCCAAATTATAGTCGCAGCTGGAGGCGGTGCAATTAAAAAATCGCCCTGTATGCCTGACCCCCGAAATTTGATAATTCCTTTAGGCCGGATTTCAACTGATGAGCTGAGACTTGATAAAGGGCGTTTTAACCAGTTTTCGGTCGAGCTGCGCTGCGACCAAAAAGCTGACATTACAGTCAATATAAATGCAAACTCGGATGCGCCTCAAGCAGGCTTGATTAATGCGGATGCAGGCAGTCAAGCGAAAGGGGTCGTGGTAGAGCTGCAGGAGCGGGAGGCAAATGGAAACAATACGCCTTTCAAGCTTAATACAGATCGCCAATATGGAAACAACGGTACAGACAACACGGTTTTGAATTTTCGCGCGCGCCTGAAGATGAAAAGCGCAACCGAAGCTATTGTGACGGGCGAGTTCTCCGCATCGGCCACCATGAAGCTTTCCTATGAGTAAAATATGATGAGCGTTCGAACAATGATTAGGCGGATGGCAAGGTTGAGCCTAATATTCGCGCCGGTTCTCGCAGTGGCATTTTCGACAAGCGTATCCAGGGCGCTCCCGTCTCGTCTTGTAGTAGAAGATGAAGCAAAGCTCACTTTTACCGCCACAGTGTTTGCAGAGCCATGCAAAATCGAGGGCGGCACGCCAGTCAAGCTCACTCTGCCGTTGGCGCGCCAAAGTCAGATGCAACAGGCGAACAGCCGCAGCCCTGCGCAGGCGTTTACGCTGAATCTGTTCGATTGCCCGCTTGGGATGAGCAAAGTCAAGATGGCAATTCAAGGAAGTCCGCATGCGGACGACGCGAAGGTGTTCGCCAATATGCTCAGCGGCGACAAGGCTGCCAAAAATGTTGGGATACGAATTTGGAGCGGCGCCGATCCTTCGAATGAAGCGGCGCGCTGGTATAACGGCGTGGTTCGGACCTTTGATATGGGTACGCAACAGAGAGTAAAGGTCGATTTAAATGCGGATATGTTTACCTCCAAAGGCAACGCCACCGCTGGCGATGTGCAGACGCGGGTCACAGTGACCATGACTTACGAATGAACAAGCAAAAAAGGCGAAAAATCATGGGTTCGCTGTACAAGAAGGCATTGAAATGGGTTTTTGCGAGCGGTTTTGCAATTCTGTGCCTGCCGGTCGGCGCGGACGATTCAGTTTTTGAGCTGGAACTGAACGGAAAAGTGATTGCGGATACCTGCGAAGTCGAAAATGTTCAGGCTGAGCTTGGCAAGCATTTGGCAAGCAAACTCAATGATGAATTAAATACGCCTGAGCAAAGTTTTGAAGTGAAAATCAGCAAGTGTCCTCCGGAAAATTTGGATCAGCGTGCGATCCGGGTCCAGTTTGACGGCACAGCGGACACGCAGCTTCCCACGAGGTTTCGTAATGAAGGCTCCGCGGAAAACGTATCGATTCGAGTGTTCGAGAAAAAACTCGATGGAACGAGTGAAAACGTCACGCCGGGCAGCGTCAGGCTCATTTTCTTAAAAAATGACGGCACAGGAAGCAAAACCTTGCACGCGCAGATAGAAAAAACGGGCCGGGAAAATGTAGGTACTGGCACGGTCAAGGCGACGGTCTCCATGGTTCTGATTTACCAATAGCGTTGCGAGAACTCTTTTTCTAAACGCATTCGGTCTTGAGCGCCCAGTCGACCTCCTCTGCACGGCCTACCGGCGCCTTTTTCCCAGCCCCTTGTTGCTGAGCGGCGGCGCCTTTGGGCGATTGATCCGCTTTTTTCTCCGCAGAAAACAAAGGCTCATCGGCGCAGCGGCCGCACGCGGATACCGCGGGCGGGTCACTGGCTGGAAACGATAAATCAATCGCAATATCCAGCAATTGCTGATAGGAAGGTAAATGCCCGCTTGCGGTCGGCAATTTGCTCCCTGTTTCGGCTTTATCAAATTGATTCATACGCTCTCCCATCTATTGCCAAGCTAAAAAGGCCAGCTTGTGGCTGGCCTGTGCGCTTAACCTCACACAATTATTTACTATTCTGTATTTTAATGACTTAGTTCATTACTTATTTTTATGGCTCTGGCGGCCGGCTTCGGCATGCTGTTCATGGCTGCTGGAATGTCCGCCATGGCTATGCAGACCGCCTTTACGGCCGGCTTCGCGTGCTTGTTCAGAATCAAATTCATGCGCCGTGCCCTTCTCATGCGCAGCGCGGCCCCCGGCGGCGGAAATTTCCCGTTGCCGTTCGGGATCCATCGCGGCAAAACCTCTGGGACTGTGTCCTTCCCGTTGATGCTGACTTCTTTCCTTCTCAGTTGCCATAATATGATCTCCTTTAGGTGTTCATTTAGGCTTAAATCTGATGGCAGTCTTTGAAAAAATGTCATTAAGCCCGCTTGAAAAATGCTCGCTGCCATGGAAAGGAGTTTAGTCCCCGGCGCCGCTTTTTCAAGCGCAACCGATCGTTTTTTTATGGCCGCCGCCCTTTTCACCGCCACAGCTCAGCAGGCATTGCCGCTTTATACGGTGGATCAACTGCGCGCGCTGGAAGCCGCCGCCGCGCAGACATTGCCGCCTGATACGCTGATGGCCCGCGCCGGCCAAGCCGCTGCCGAGTTTATCCGCCAGCGCACCGCAAACCGCGCCGCGCGCCGCATCTGGATTGCCGCTGGCCCGGGCAATAATGGCGGGGGG
>LXRJ01000682.1 GCA_001684025.1 Candidatus Glomeribacter gigasporarum
ATTAACTAATTCTCTAAATAAATTTGTAAATTTTACTATTGTATTCGGAGATTGTTTTGTAATATAACTTATTGAAGTATATTTAACTTTTGTCAACCATAAAAAGCCTATAAATAAAATATCACAACATTTTAAATGGCTATTTGAAAAAAATGAATTATGCAAAACTGATATTGATTTGTTACAATTTGTGTTTTTACATGTATATAATTTCTTTCGATAATATAATTTTGAATCACAATATTGACAAGTTATTTGTTTTGTAATAATATTATTTTCTAATAAAAAATTAATACATTTTTCTTCATCAAACATTATATCTTGTATTAACTTTAAATCAGGTATTGAACGTTTC
>LXRJ01000683.1 GCA_001684025.1 Candidatus Glomeribacter gigasporarum
TATTTTTTACGAATAATCTCCCGGAATATCCTTTTGATACTTTTAACTTTATTAAAGAAACTTTTAATTTAATAACATTCAAAAGAATTTTAATTATAATCAGCTGGCTATTATTAAATATAACTATAACAGCTTTAGTCAATTTTATATTTTATTGTTATATTATGAAAAAACATCCTGAAGTTTTTATATTTTAAAAAMTYAATATTCRAGAAACTTCTTGTTATATTTTTCTAAATCTTCGTAAGTCCAAAGATATTTAATTCCAAATGTTTCACAACATTCATTAACAACTTTAAAGCAAAAATCTAATAATTCTTCGTATTCTCTTGTTCTTAAATATAATAAGTCTAAA
>LXRJ01000686.1 GCA_001684025.1 Candidatus Glomeribacter gigasporarum
ATAAGTGTAATATTAGTTAGGCCAAGAAAAGATATACAATTTGAGAGGCTTTTCATAAAACATGAAGTTACATCTGACTGTATAAGGTTTAAACATGATTGGTTAATTTTAAAGGTCTCCATGACAATGGATTGCTATTGTATTTTTGCCATAAATAAAAATATTTAAAAATACATGAACAATGGGTCCTTATATAATTTTTAAAAAACAAATCATTACCAAATAAAACTTTATTTTAATACAAATATGATATATACATACATACTATATATATATATTAATCTACATAAATAAATAAAATTATTTCTCATTAGTTACATTCATTTTACTAACAATCAATTCACCAACAATTC
>LXRJ01000687.1 GCA_001684025.1 Candidatus Glomeribacter gigasporarum
AAAGAGTCTACTTACTGTTAAGAGGTAAAAGGTAATCTTTAAAGATAGGTTACTGGGGATCAGTTAGAGTGACTCATCGGGACTCGGGAAGTATCCGGTGCCTTAGAGGCCGGAGCCTTACTCATGGTGGTATTCACCTTACTCATGAAACCCTTCTGCTTACGGCGATTAGGGGATATCCCCTGCTTTAACGCTACTCATGTCAGCATTCTCACCCCGGCTATGTCCACCGGGTCGATGACCCAGCTTCAATCCATTTGCTGGGAGTACCGCTAGCCCTAGTATCACACCAGATCCCCCTTTCTTTTACAGCCAGACCCAACTAGTCGTAAGGCAGAGTTGTCCCCCTTGCT
>LXRJ01000690.1 GCA_001684025.1 Candidatus Glomeribacter gigasporarum
TTTCTTTGTTTGTTATTGATTAGTATATTGTACTGTCACATATTTTTAAAATAGTATATATTTGTTTATTTGTTCATTGTATTGTTATCTCTCTATTTACATGTTTTTTTGTTAAAATTTTCAAAATTATAGACAATTGTCCACTTTTTCTAAAAAATTCTTTTAAAATTTTTGCAAAAGATTTTTTTGCTATCAGTTTACCTCATTGCTAAATATTGTTTTAAGTAAACTAAAGCCTTTTTGCTTGCTAAACTTTTTTTTTTAGTCTATCAAGAGTTGTTAACTATATTGTTGTTTGAGAAAAACTTATATTTTTGTTTTGTCAATTTTTGAAATTAAGAATCAGCAG
>LXRJ01000693.1 GCA_001684025.1 Candidatus Glomeribacter gigasporarum
AAACCATTAGACAGTAAATAGAGGCTTAATTATAATAAATTTTGTTATTATTTAACAATTTAAATATTTTTATTTCTAATAATTTACAATTTAATAAATGCTTTTGTAAATTATTAGACTGTAAGTAAAAGCTTAATTATAATTATCTTTACAATTGCTATTTAATAATTTATATCTTTATTTTTATATAATAATATATATTTTACAAATGCTTTATTAAAATATTTTATTAAAATATTAGTTGGTAAGTATAAGAATTATTATAATTATTTTAAAATTATTATAATTTATATATTTTTATTTATAATAATATATGTTTTAATAAATATTTTGTTAAACGATTAG
>LXRJ01000694.1 GCA_001684025.1 Candidatus Glomeribacter gigasporarum
TACATCCTATCAATAGTTATTTTGTTCATATCTCTACTACTGCGTATCCGTGTAAACGAAGATATTTATTTCTCTGATATCGGTCCTATCAGGGTGATCTTTATCTCTTACGAAGATCATTTAAAATGTAACCTAAAAATACTCTTACCTGAATCAGAAATAATCATTCAGGTTTATGCTATCACGTGTAATACAACATGCCACATCACTATAATCACCATTCTCTTTTCTCTGTCTTTCTTTACATACAAAGCTTTAGGATATTCACACTTTTTATGTAAACCATTGATCTTCTTCATCCTAAAATCATTTCTAAGCATGGTAGTAATAATTAGCTTTTCAGAG
>LXRJ01000696.1 GCA_001684025.1 Candidatus Glomeribacter gigasporarum
TAAGATATCTCAGAATCTGGATATCTGAAAAAATGAAACAAAAGCATATATGCAAGATCATCAAAAAAAAAGTACAGGCAGTAGTAAGAGAGCTGAAAAGGAAAGAGATATCGTTAGCATATATGCAGTATATCAATAACAGAGTGCTGATACCAAGAGTAGAATACAGAAGTCAGCTGTATATCCTTTCAAGAGAAATATATAATAGGCTACAGAGTCTAATCTTTATGCTAATAAAGAATAAGGTAAAGATGACTTACACAATGCCAAATGCAGCTATGATATACCAAAACATAGTTGGTATAAAGACATTTTGGCAGAACTAGCTAGCATACCATATCAC
>LXRJ01000697.1 GCA_001684025.1 Candidatus Glomeribacter gigasporarum
TAAATATTTTATTAACTTAATTTATGAACTGTATACAATATCATTGGCTAAAATATAGTATAAATAAAATATAGACCTAATTGAAATAGATACTAAAATTAATAGGATATACTTAAATTAAAATCACAACTCGATAGATTCACTCTCTTCACGTGATAAATTTAACTTGTAAATCTTGGCATGTTTAACCAATCGATATAACGCTTTGTGTTCTTCTATTGCTGATACTAACCCATTGGTAAAAAAGTCTTGTGATTTCTTACCAAAATCATTTTTCACAATTACTCTATTAGGATATTCGAGATGTGAGAATTTTTCATACAAGTCATATATTTGTTTGTA
>LXRJ01000698.1 GCA_001684025.1 Candidatus Glomeribacter gigasporarum
TTTTCTATGATTTTTTTCCTTAATATTTTTTCTTTTTCTTTAGCTTCTTGTTGTCTTTGTTTTAGAAGCTTTGCTTTCTGTTGAATTTGTATTTTTTTTTCTTTTTTTWRTTTTRTYTTTTTCTTTTTCTATATKTTGTTTTATTGCTAATATTTTGACMRATTTTTTAAAGYRCTRTARTAGTAATTCTAGTTCTRTTTTATTATACTGTCTTTGTTAACACTTTCTCTGCTTATCTAGTCTTTTCATCCATCCTGTTTCTAGTCTGAACCTTGTATGCTTAGCAGCTATTCTTTCTTTATTATATGTATCTAACTTCTCTCTTTCTGTTGCATATAGAT
>LXRJ01000070.1 GCA_001684025.1 Candidatus Glomeribacter gigasporarum
CGCCGCCCSCCGCCAGTCGCGCCGAAAACGGCGTCGATCAAAGGCGCGGCGGCGGCGAGGTGGGGAATCGCAACAAGCACTTCAGAGGACACAAGCGGCGCCGTCTCAGGATCGCGCGCATTGAATAAAGCGAGCAAACGATCATGCAGAACTTCGAGTTGGCGCGTCAGGCTATGGCAAATATGCACCTCGATATCCTTGGGCAATCTCGCTGAAAACTGCTCCATGGCGTTTTTCGCAGGCGGTGTAGGCAACGCTTGCCCATCGAGCCAGGCGTTTTGCAGCGCCGCCAGCCATGTGGGCGCGGGGTTTTCGATAGGGCGAGAGACTTCGATCGTCTCTACCGTATCGGTGAGTGCCTGAAGTTGTGTTAAAAGCGTTTGCGTTTGTTGGCCCCATTCTGTCAGCAGCACATTGCCGACTTCGGCATGGCCGGCTTGACCGTGCAAGGCGAGATCGGCCCGCTGCGCGGCGCTGACCCAATCTCCCCAATAGTGGCGGCATGGGTTCAGCGTATAAATGCGGATATCGATCCAACGCGTGAATGCGCGCAAGAGCGCAAGATGCAGCGGCGCAATCGCGGGCAATGCGAATACGTGCAGCCGCTTTGGCCATGGCGCGCGGGCAATGGTGTGTGCGTCCAGCGCGGCGGCGCGGGCGAGAAAGGGATACAGGCCAGGCGCCGTTCCCTCCAGTGCAGCGCATTCGGTGCACAACCGCCGCCATAGTTGTGCCTGCCATTGTTCATCGTCGCGATGGGAGGACGCATGGATGCGCTCTAAAGTCAGGGGGGGTTGTCCACGTTGCCAGGCGTTCAGCCAATCGGGACGATAGGCAGAATAACGGTCGAACAGCCGTGCGATGCGCTGCGCCAGCGCGTAACGCAGCGCATCATCCGCATCACGCAGCCAGCCGGACAACCGGGGGGTATGCGTCGTCCATGCCTGCGGTTCGAGCAAACGATAGCAGCGCCAGACGAGCCGCTCGGGCACAAAGGCATTTGAAGCGGACAGGTCCATCGTCCGTCCGATTTGTGTCCAGAGCCATTGCGCAAGATAGCTGAACTGAATGTTGGCGCAAATGCCGAAACGCGCCGCGATATCCAGTTCAAGCCGGCGCTGAACGGCCGCACTGGGGACGATGACGGACTCAACGCGCCAGGCATCGCCATCGGACGCCGACTCGGCAAGCCGATCCAATAAGGCTTCGGTCAGCGCTTCATAGCGGTTTGAGTCGAATAGAGTCAGCATTCAACGGCGTGCAGGGATGAAATGGGAGAAATAGGATAACTGAAACGCGTGTTGGTGTAAGTTTTGGGTTTTTTAAAAATCATTCATAACGTATGAAAGGGGCGCAATGATGTCCGTATCAGTTCAACCAAGTCTGCATTTAAGTCAGAGTTTTCCAGTGAACGCGGCAAACAATGATGTGCTACAGAATCTTGGAATAGTGGTCAGTGATATTGAGGATACGATTGATCAGTTAAGCCAAACACAAAAAAACTTTGCAGTCCAAAAGGCGCTTCTAAAGTCGACTAGATCGCATGGTGAGCAGAGAAATTTAGGCGTTGTGCATCTATCATCAAAACAGATGACTCAAAATATTGAAAAGAAGATTAATGCTATTTTGAATAGAGAAATTGTCGGAATACAAAAAGGAGATTTAAAAAACATTATTTCAAATGAGTTCTTTTATAAAGAGTCAGGCCGTCAAATAGACGGAAGTACCACAGTTGATGTAGATGAGATCACATTTCTGCATAGAATATGTTGCAATATGCCGGTCAGCGTCCTGAACTTTTTTATTCCCTCTGTGACAGACATCAATTTGCCGAGCAGGGACAGATGGACACCTTTAATGTACGCTCTGTTTGGAGGACAGGAGATTGGGTTTGTGAAAGTGCTGATTGATCATGGCGCCGATGTTCGCCGTGTCAATCCTGACAATTTTTTCACAGCTTTGCACATTTGTTTGCTACAAAAGAAAATAGATGCTGAGTATGCTCAGAAAATGCATGCTTGTCTGGTTGAACGCGGCGCTAGAATGATCAGCCCTACTTTTTTAAAAGCGCTAGATAATGAAGCAACTCAGCATGTGCTGGATTTATTTAGATTGAGTCCGGCAGAAATTCAGTCTTTTTGTCAAGAGGTTAAAAAAGCCGGTGCGCGAGAATTGCTGGATGCGCTGGATTTATATCGGAATACTTATAAAACGCATTCTCCAAATCTTCTTATTTTTGAATTGTTAAAAAATTTGAAAGACGCAGGAAATCAAGCGGCGGAAGTGGCCGAAATGAATGTAAAAGGACGCTCGCCATTTAAAGAGACGTGCACCCTATTCAAACCATGGTGGAGGATGGCGCAAGTAAGAAAAAATGCAGCAGTTTTATCGGGAAAGTGTTGAAACCATTTCTCGACTGCGGCATCGAATTCAAAGAAGCGTCAGACGCTTTTAAAATCTTTGATTCAGAAAAGTCATCGGCAAAGGACCGTCTTAACTCGTACCGGAAAACGCTTTTTGAATACAAAGAGGCGGCGCAAATATTGCTTACGGAAACGGTTCAGGATCTTTACCGATTAGAACCCGGCCTATTCGCTTGATCTAGTAGGCTCTAAAACCCGTTCGATAAAGCATAGTGCGCGGCAATGCCTGCAAATAGCGATGCGCCAAGCCAATGGTTGTGTCTAAACGCGGTCAAGCATTGCTGCGCATCGCGGGTGCGAATCAGCGTGAAGTGATAGGCGGCGCATGCAAAAGCGCCGCTCCAACCGAGCCAGAACGGCCATAACCAATGGAGTGCGCTGCCGAGCGCTGCATAGATCGCCAGAAATAGCGCATAGCAGATTATCACCGCGCCGACATCATTGGCGCCGAACGTAATCGCCGAAGTGCGCATGCCGATCTTCAGATCATCCTCCCGATCCGCCATCGCATATTCGGTGTCATACGCCATCGTCCAGCCTATATTCGCCGCCATCATGATCCATGCGGCTAGCGGAACCTGATTCCGGACTGCCGCGAAGGCCATTGGAATGCCAAAACCAAACGCGATGCCCAGATATGCCTGCGGCAAGGCAAAAAAACGTTTGGTATACGGATAACTCGCTGCGCAGAAAAGCGCGATCAGCGCTAATCCGCGCGTTAAGGTATTCAGCCAAACAAGCAACGCGCACGCCATCAGCGCAAGCAGTGCAGCGCAGATCAGCGCCTGGCGCGGCGCAATTCTTCCGCTTGCCACAGGCCGCGCACGCGTGCGCCGCACATGCCGGTCAAAACGATGATCAGCGTAATCGTTGAAAGCGCAGCCCGCCGAGCGCATCAATATCGTCCCGGCAATGAAAATCACCAGCAATGGCAGCGGCGGSCAGCCGTCCGACGCAATCCAGAGCGCGCCCAGCGTCGGCCAGAGCAATAAAAAACCGCCAATCGGTTTGTCAAATCGAATTAATTGCAGGTATAACGCGCAGCGGGGCCGGAAAGTAGAATTACACATCTAGCTTTAAGGCCTCGCCGCCATTTTCGGTGCAGTTTTTGGACCGCTTCTTAGAGATTGGAGGAAGCGTCATTGCGCACGCCGCAGCGCTCTGTTGTTGCCGGAATGCGTCCAGCTGGCGCGCCAGTGAGGGCAGCGCGCGGCCAAGCATCGCGATCGCAAAGAGCGCGGCGTTCGCGGCGCCAGCTTCGCCAATCGCAAAGGTTGCCACCGGGATGCCTTTCGGCATTTGAACAATGGAGTGCAATGCATCGATGCCGTGCAAATATTTACCCGGAATCGGCACGCCGAGCACCGGAATGGTGGTTTTGGCGGCGAGCATGCCCGGCAGATGCGCCGCGCCGCCCGCGCCTGCGATGATCGCTGCCAATGCCCGCTCTTCAGCGCTTTGTGCATAGGCGAACATCTGATCGGGCATGCGGTGCGCTGAGATGACCCGCGCTTCAACCCGCACGTCGAAATGGCGCAAAATTTCAACCGCATGCTGCATCACCGTCCAATCTGAGGCTGAACCCATCACGACGCCGATTAAAGGATGGGGTGGGGTGTCTGGCATGGCCGGATCTTGAAGCTACTTAAAAAGCGAAACGCGACCCGTGCTGCAATTAAGGCGCACGGCCGCGATGTAGGAAAAATCAACGGGCATTATAATCAGGCTGATCGGGCGCTGTAATTCTTATCTGATCGTACATTCCTCTATAGATAAGAAATTATTCAGGCGTAGTAGATGGATCCGCTATTTCAAGCGCAAAAACACGACTACTCTATTTGGCTAAGCAGCGTGTGCGTGATTAAAAAATCAGGTTTTGGCCTGATTATTTTGAGACTGCGCACGGTTAATATTGAACCAAGGCGTAGTTCCGATAAGCGCCCTCCGATAAGGAGGCCTGAGTCTGACTAAATATTTTTATCCGGGGAACGACCATGTTACAAATTCAATTACCAGCCGCCGCATCTCTCGAAAAATTAGGGAATGCCTTCGGCAACAGCGCCATTTATCAGAAAGTATCCAATGAATTGAAGCAAGGGGTGAATACCATTTTCGAAAAATTTGATGCTCGTTTTGAGGCTTGGGAAAAAACGGTAGAAGAACAGAGAATTGGATATACTCAAAAGAATGAATTAATTTCTGTATATTCTACCTTTAAAGATGCGCTGAAAAGCGTTTCTTCAAGTCAGGACCCCGCCACAGCATTAGAGAACGCGGTTAAGAATACGATGAGCGCGCTGGAAGATATTCAGACCAAAACCCGCCTGAGTGCGGGTGCTGTAGACGATGCGCCTGTATTGGCCCAAATGAAACTATTGATTGCCGATATGTTGGCAATGGTTTCAGAGATATTGGGATTGAATCGGATATTCGGATATTGTCAATCGGTCAGGCTAAATCATCTGGAGCATGAAATACGCGCTCAATTTGAGGGGGTTAAACAGGACATCGAGCAGAGTGTCGTGGAGCAGGCGAAGTCTGACTTCATCAATGTCAGAGAACAATTTGAGTTACAAAAGACGATTGTTAAAACAGAAAAGGCAGAGCTTGAAAAAGGTCAAGAACTGTTGGGCGCTTTAAAAGCGAACGAATCTCAGTTAAACAGAGAAAAAGCACAGTTAAACAGAAAAATTAACGGACTGAATCAGAAATTTAATGATCTTCAAGCAAGAATTGATCAGGCATGCAGAAATAAAATAGCTGCTCCTGAAAGCAGCTCGTATATGAATAAAATACGGGAAGTTTTGGGGCGGTATAGTAGCGCGCCGGACGCACTGGTTTTATTGAGGGAGGAGACGCAATCTATCAGTTCTGAACGCGCTACTTTAGTAAAAAATCGATACATCATCTATGCAGAATTGGGTAAAGCTCAGCAGGTTCGAATTGATCAAGAAGCGCGCTGCGAAGAATTAGAGGCTGACTATTGTCAATCAGATATGGAACTCCAGCGCTTAGAACGGGAATTCGAGTCTGCAAGAACAAAATTGGCCTCTGTAGAAAAACTGAACCAAATCCAGCTGCCAGAACTTTCTTCTAAAACAACGTCAACGTATTCGGAGAAGCTAACGATGGTTGGAAATAATATACCGGTCATTGCGGCTTAGCGCTTACTCGCGCAGCACGCTGCGCGATTTCTTTGACCAGCGCGCGGGCAAGCGAGAGCTTATCCGCGCGCGGTAGATGTTTAATGCCTGTCTCGTCAAACAACATCAATTCATTCTTATCCTGACCAAAGGTTTCTGGTCCAATATTTCCAACTAACAGCGGCACATTTTTAAGCAGCCGCTTTTCACGCCCGTGTTTCTCAAGATCGCTGCTCTCGGCGGCAAAGCCGACGCAAAAGGGCGGTTTAGGTAAACGAGTGACCGCAGCCAATATGTCTGGATTTTCAGTGAACACAAAACGCGGCACAACGAATTCACCGTTCTTTTTGATTTTCTCAGCGCTCACCGATTCAGCGCGCCAGTCGGATACCGCAGCGACGGCGATAAAAATATCAAACGCTTCGACGCACGCCATCACCGCGTCATACATCTGCTGGGCCGTCTGCACATCGATGCGCAATACGCCTTCCAGCGTTGGCAATGCCGTAGGGCCTGCAATCAACTGGACTTGCGCACCGGCTTCAGCGGCGGCGCGCGCGAGCGCAAACCCCATTTTGCCGCTTGAGCGATTGGTGATGCCGCGCACTGGATCAATGGGTTCAAAAGTCGGGCCGGCGGTCAACAATACGCGTTTGTCTTGCAATACTTTCGGCTGGAAGAACGCTACGACCGTATTGCGCAGTGTATCCGGTTCAAGCATGCGGCCTTCTCCCGTTTCTCCGCACGCCTGGGGGCCGGATGCGGGGCCGAGCACCGTCACGCCGTCTGCGCGTAACTGCGCAACGTTGCGCTGCGTTGCCGGATGCTGCCACATTTGCCGATTCATCGCAGGCGCAATGAGCAAAGGGCAACTGCGCGCTAAACAGAGTGCCGTTAATAGATCATCAGCGCAGCCATGCGCGAGTTTGGCGATGCAATCCGCCGACGCGGGGGCGATCAGAATCGCATCCGCCGCGCGCGCTAGATCAATATGCGCCATATGGCGCGCAATGCGCGGATCCCACTGGCAGGTATAGACCGTCTGTCCAGAGAGCGCTTGCATCGTAACCGGCGTAATAAAACGCTGCGCTGCATCCGTCATCACCACTTGCACGCGTGCGCCGGCCTGAATCAGAAGCCGGGTCAGCTCGGCCGATTTATAACAGGCAATGCCGCCGCTGAGTCCGAGTAGTACATGTTTTCCAGCCAGATCATTCATGAACGGCGCCCCCGCCTTAATTCGTCCAGCACGAGCAAGAGCGTGCCGCAGCTAATGGCGCTATCGGCCAGATTGAACGCCGGCCAATGCCAGCCGTGCAGATAGAAGTCGAGAAAATCAATCACATGACCGTGCACCAAACGGTCGATTACATTGCCGAGCGCGCCGCCCAAAATCAATGACAACGCGAGACAAAAAAGCGTTTGATGGCGATGTTTTCTGAGTAAGTGAACAATCAAAAGCGCTGCCATAACGCCAATCGCAGTGAAAACCCAACGTTGCCATCCATTTGCTCCAGCTAGAAAGCTGAACGCCGCGCCGCGGTTGTAAACCAATACAAGATTGAAGAAAGAGGTGATAGATAGTACTTCGCCGAATGCAAATTTCTGCACAATGAGGAACTTAGTCAATTGATCCAACGCCAGCGCAATCAGCGCTACGTTAAACCAACGCATGCACGTTCCATAATGAAGTCGAGCAGCCATCGAATGATGATCTCCTACAAGCATAGCTTGGAATAAGTGTATGTGTCAACGACAACTGAAAACTGCCCCACTTTCCCCTTGAATCGATAAATGAAAACTGACCCACCTGAATTAAATAAGCCTGTCTATTTT
>LXRJ01000699.1 GCA_001684025.1 Candidatus Glomeribacter gigasporarum
TTTTTATTTTTTTTATAATTGTCTTTTTAAAATTTTTATTTATTTTTATAATTGCTTTAACTTTATTTAATTTTATTATTTTTTTAGTAAGTTACAGTATTTTTTATTTTTCTTATTCTTTTTCTTTTTTTTCTTATTTTTTATAATTGTTTCTTCTTTAATTTTATTTTTTATTATTTTTTTTAATTTTATTATTTTTCTTTAGTTTTCTTAAACAAGTTAAAAATMAGCAGAATGAATCTGTGATAGTATCAACAGCACATCTTAGAAAATGCAGTAAGTATATATATTGCTAGCAATAATATTTATAGCATCTACTTTAATATATGGATAGTATATT
>LXRJ01000701.1 GCA_001684025.1 Candidatus Glomeribacter gigasporarum
ACTCTAGCAGAAACAGTACTAACGATCTATCAGGAACGGTAGTATTATGTTTGCTTTGAAAAGTGTAGATTTTTTTTTTGTATATTTGATGATTTAATGTTATGATATTATTTATACAACATCAAAGTTTACAATTTATTTTTATTTTTAAAATAAAAGTTCTAAAAAATTGTAATGACTGCACTCTTGGTTGGTAGTGATTATACTAGTTTTTAGGATAAGTACCAGCTTTTTTTTTTGTTTTTATTAGTTTCTCTTTCAATTGCCAGAATTAATTTTTTTTTTTTCTTTAAATTGAAAGCAGCGAATGAATGTGAGATGTAACTGGGCTAGTCTTAA
>LXRJ01000703.1 GCA_001684025.1 Candidatus Glomeribacter gigasporarum
TATAGCCTAGCATATCGGTTATGTTGGTATAAGCTTGTTTGGCCTGATTGACTTGAATAATATTGTAGTTGTCAATTTCTATTTCTATTGCACATCTCTATATATATAAATATAGCAAATACAAAATGCTATAAATACTAACAAATCAATCTTRTCTGAAGCAAYATATATACTATCTACAACAGAACACAATACTACAACAAGCAAAAGAATACAGATACTACATGCCAACAACTTCAACTTCACAAATAGCATTAGTAACTAGCCAACACCATTACCAAACAAAGGAACAAGTATTAATACAATACTTCAAGACCTAAAGATAACAATAAACAAA
>LXRJ01000708.1 GCA_001684025.1 Candidatus Glomeribacter gigasporarum
TATACTGTGTATTAGGTAATTAATAGTCTGGTAAATGAGTATTAGTGATAAGTATTATGTTTATTATTTTAATTCCATTGATTAATGTTAAATTATCTTTATACTCACACGCTATTTGAAGGTATTAAGTTAATTAATAGTTCGTTAATAAATCATCTTTATACTATGCATTATTTAAAGGCATTAGGTAATTGAACAGTACCGGTAAATAAGTATTTATAGATAAGTATTTATGTTCATTATTTTAATTTACTAATTAATGTTAATAAATTATCTTTATACTCATGCATTATTTGAAAGTTATTAAGTAATTAATTGTCCGGTAAATAGG
>LXRJ01000711.1 GCA_001684025.1 Candidatus Glomeribacter gigasporarum
TCAAATAATAAATTTTCATCATCATCTTCATCAGGAAAATTTTCTAAATCATCAATAAAAATTTCATCATTTAAATCTAGACTTGTTTCTAAAAATAAAATTAAATCATCTTTTGTTGTTATATTAGTCTCATAATAATCTAAATCATCAGATAATAATAATTCATCTTTATCTAAATTTTTATCTTCTAATATTTCTTCAAAATTTTCAATATTTGTTTGATTTATTATTTTTAAAACTTCATCTTCAGTCATTTCATTTGCAAAATAAGAAAGTTCTTTTTTTGCATTAGAATTATAATATGTATGTAATTTTGCAATTGTTTCT
>LXRJ01000712.1 GCA_001684025.1 Candidatus Glomeribacter gigasporarum
TTCTTTAGGAATTAATAAAATCTGGTGCACAAACGCCTTCTGGCGTCTCAAGGCCATATATGGGTCAGAATTAAAAAAACTGGTTAGTGCCTGCATAATGCATAGTGATAACAATAATGCACAGTGTTAAAAATTCGTTGTTGTGCATGTATTGTTATTCACACAAAATTAACAATGTACTGTGCAAAGTGCACAAAAAATAAAATAACATTTTATGTATAATAAAATTTTTTGCGCAGCATATTTGTGCCGAATTTTTAACACTGAATAATGCATAACGCTGTGTAATTATTGGGATAAAAAGTAAGTAATCAAAGGTTTATTCA
>LXRJ01000713.1 GCA_001684025.1 Candidatus Glomeribacter gigasporarum
TGATATCAATTTTTTATAAATTTTGTATCGCTAAAATTGATTTTCGTTTTCTGAAGATATCTATAAATAAAATAAAATAAAGATAAGTATAAAAGTATYATCATTACAACATCTAACCTTACATTTGGTCGTCCCCGACACCATCACACAGCCTGCCGGATCATCCTCGCAAACAGCGTAACTTATGATTAGACGTACGCTAAACAAATTTATACTTWGCGAATTACTCACCAGTTCAAATTGTTCGAGAAAATCAATTATGGAATTTAACCGATTATTCCTTTAGATGCTTCGTTTTTTTTTTCATAAATTCCTTTGTTTTGGAT
>LXRJ01000714.1 GCA_001684025.1 Candidatus Glomeribacter gigasporarum
GTAAAATAAATTATTAATGATATCAGAATTCTGTAATTAGATTTTGACAATTTTGTGTCTATTAGAATTGTCTTATTGAGATGAACATTTTAGTAATTGTTTCATTAAAAATGGACTATTGGATCAAAAATTATTCACTGTTAAATAACATTAGAATTTTTAATAATAAATTCCAAAAATCCGCTAATATGAACTGAAAAAAAAATATTAGAAAAAAATTAACATATAAATATAACAAGCACAACAAACTTAAACAACTATAAAAAAGAGATTATAAAAAATAAAGATGATGGAAAAAGCAAAATTAAAAAATGTTTTGGTTAGT
>LXRJ01000715.1 GCA_001684025.1 Candidatus Glomeribacter gigasporarum
AGACAAATCTTACCTGTAGTTGTTAGAGGTATAAGAGCTCATATTGTTGATGCATGTTTAAAATCTTCAGATCTTTGGAAGCATTTTCAAACTAAAAAATTAACAATTAACATGAGAGTTCAACAACAAGAAAATGTTGACCAAAAAAATTTTGTTGACTTCTTATTAAATGTGGGTGAAGGGAAAGTAGAAGTAGATTCAGATCTTGGCAATGATTATATAAAATTACCAGATGATATAGTCTTTGATAAAGAATCTTATAAAGATTTAATATCTGAAATTTTTAAAGATATTAATTCTAAATATCAACAAGAAGACTATAAT
>LXRJ01000716.1 GCA_001684025.1 Candidatus Glomeribacter gigasporarum
AAAATACTACGAAAATATCACATCTATAAAGACATCATACAAACATCATGAAAACATCACACAGAAAGAATACTACAAGACAATTTATCAGTTAACCACTAAAGAACCAGAAAGACAATTCACTAGTAAATGCTAAAAAACTAGAAGAAATACTACAAAACAATTCTCCAGCAAGTGCCAAAAGACTAGAAGAAWTAYYACAARACAATTYAYYAACAAAACATTGAAGAACACCACAAGATTCACCAGCAAACACTAAAAGAACAGAAGAACTACTACAAGATAATTTATTAGTGAAACACTAAAGACCAAAAAAATAATGC
>LXRJ01000107.1 GCA_001684025.1 Candidatus Glomeribacter gigasporarum
TTTCTCTTCTCAACCAGTGCAACATACCCTTTTGGTTTGACTCTCTTAATCTGATCCACCTTATTCCCTCTCTCTCTTCTACCTTATCTTGGTCTTCTACCTTTCACCTAATTGAGCATCTCCATGTTTTGGGTTTGGCCTTATATGTTGCTTTCCCCTTATTGCTCATTATAGTTGGGCTTATTCTACTGCTAGCAATCATCGGCCCTATAGTCTTATGTCTTTAGAGCACCCTGATCTAACAGATATCTGTGTGTCATCAAAATTCCCCTAACAGCCTGTGTTTTGTCCTATCTATGGTATGCCATAAGCTGGCAGATAGAAGAATCTGAAGTGGCTCCTCAAATGGGTTCATGGCTCACTAGATTATTATGAGCCACCAATTTAAATGAGCTAACTCCCCTCGACTGAAAGAGATTCTAAACCATACAAGATAATGTAAGAAACCCTCTTAATCGAGGTATCCAAGAAGTTGTCCATAACTACATTTCAAAGAACATATTCCTATTGATTCTCCTAGGGGATTTTACCTGCGCTCTGTTAATCTTCCTTTGATCTTTACACCTTTGGCCTTAATCGCGGCTGTAAAGCTAACGTCATTTTATTGGTTAAAGGTGAAGAGTGGCTAAATGATTCAGTGATTCTTTCCTTATTTATACCGGCTCCAGCTTTGGTTAGCCTACAGGTTCCTTCCATGTATCACACTCCCTCCTTCTTACTAGGAAATCCTTATTTTAGTAAGAGTAACCCTTGTTATTAGTAAGTAAGCTCCTTCTATGAAAGATTCCCTCTTTGTTCCTAGCAAGCGTGTGGGGCCTAAAGGCCGGGCTTCTCTGAACCCCCCACCCTTATTCCTTCTTCAGAGAGGCAAGTTTAACTAAACTTGCCTCTCTTAAGCCCCATTTGACCCAAAAATAGACAATAGATTAACCTACTTTACCCTAACCCAACTTTAGCAGAGATAGATAGGTAGAATGCCTTCTTCTTTACCCTTAGCCTTTCATATAAGCTGTCCTCCTTGTTATAGAGTAACTTACCTCCTTGCTGGGTTAAAATAAGGGTAAAATCAGGTTCAAACCTACAAAAATCCCGGTTTGCTTAAGTCATTGGGCCTGTAGCTTAATGGGAAAGCTTCAACTTGTCAAGTTGGAAGATGTTGGATCGAGACCAACCAAGCCCGTTAAAGGTAATTCAAGTTAAAGGGTAACAAATGGATCACCCCAATATGAATTGCCAAGTTACTTAGGAGTAGCTTCAAGGCTTAACTCCCTTAACTGTCACTATCCCTTAAAGCATCCCCTGGATAAAAATGTCCTTTAATTATGGGTTCCTCCCTCCCTTGAATGGACTTGCGGTTAGATTGCTCCCTATCTAAATAGGGATTCTTTAAGGTGAGAGTAATTCATAGTGAGTCTTATTCCTAACTGATGTTAGGATTGATTGAACAGATGTTTTGGTTCATCTTAATCCTGATTATCCTAGGGGAATTGACTTGCGCTCTGTTAATCTTCCTTTGATCTTTACACCTCTTGCCCTTATCGCTGGTTTTGCTAATACCAAATCTATTGCTTACTTCAAGGGGTTAATCTCCCTGTTATCCTTGCTATCTTTGAACCTGATTTTCCAAGGCTTTACCATGAGTAAGCCTTAGCCTCCATGATACCTCCATCCTCTTATGCTATTGAATCTTCTTATGTTACTTCATCTTCTAATTGCTATGGTCAAGATGCATACCTCTACTTCTTCTAAAGGGGCGCGGGGGGGGCCGACGACTAGTTGCCTAGGCCCCCCCTGAATCTAAGGGTTAGATACAAAGGTGTACCTTTTTCCTGATGCATATGAAGCGAACCCTATTATTTTGCATGCTAGCAAGGCAAGTAAGGCCCGTGGTATTGGTATGCTATGAAATTAACACTGTCTTTCTATTCAATGGTAAACGTTACCTATTGTCCTTCGTACCTCTTTAGCTCGTTATTGACGTGGCCCATTTCTACAGCTGGCTAAATGGAGTAATGAATCAGCATGCCGGTATGATACTCTACCTTGCCAGAAGGGAGGCAATAGCTCAAACGGAAGAGCATTCCGCTCATAACGGTCAGGTTGGTGGTTCGATTCCACCTTGCCTCTGATTCCTTCGGTTACTATGACCCTTATCCAAGATGCCCTTACCTCTTCAGCCAAGGCTAAGGACCCGGTGAACCTTCCCTCTTTAGTCCTTCCCTGTACACGGGATTTTTACGTTCGCTACCTTTAATGTCGTGTTAGTTGAAGTCGAGCTTATAGGGAGGAATTTGGAAGCTGAGATATTCAAAGGCAAGTAGAATAGAAGGAACAACTCTAACACAAGCAAAAGCAATAGGTAGCAAATTAAAGGTAAGGAAGGGATAATCAAGGAAAAGTAGAAGAACATAAACGTTCATTTCGAGAAAGAGGCAACGGCGATAGCAGATGGAATCAGAGGGGTGGGGGCTTCAGAGGGGGATCCTTTGGATCCCGGTTTTCGCCTACGGCCCCAGCCCGGCTACCATAGCATGAAAAAGCAAGAGCCTTTGACCCCTTCCTAGCTGCGCCAATTTTTGCCTTTGGTTGGGGATCCTATGGATCCCCCCGTATGCCTTAAACATATGAAGTTCCCCCTGTTTATGCTTGGTATGCTTGGTAGCAAGCATAGCAACCATAGCAACCATAGCAGGGGAAGGCCCTTGACTACGAGACCCAGCCCGTGTTGGCGGACTGGCTTGATGACTAGTCGTGGTAAATTGGTTTAAGGGACTCAACGAATGGGAGTAGTTTCTGAAGGGTTGCTAGCAAGAGGTTCAAAGCTTATCGCCGGAGGAAATCGGTTGATAACCCACGCCTTGCTACCATGGCCCTTCCCTTATCGCGTAGTAAAAAAGGGAGGTGGAAGCGGTAGAAGGGAGGGGAATTGGGAGGGATAGAAGGAGTGAATTAGATTGATTAAGGGAAGGTTACGTGAGGAAAATGGTAGCCCTGCTGTTTTTAAACAACAGTGCCAAGTGCGTGTGGGTTCGAATCCCACCGTAACCAGCTTAATCGGTATCCTTAAGCGAGTGGTCCCCTTTCTAATACCTGCTTATCTAATTGACCTCTTAAGACTCCCCTTCCATCCCAAGTGCCTTCTAAATTGATCTGGTCTTTCTTTGCTCAACGGGGGTTGAGCCAATCCTACCTCCACGGGTTAGGTGGAGATTCCTATTGTCATTTCCTTCTAACTAAAAGGCCATCTGCTCCTTACCTATTTCGATAACAAGAATCTTCTTGGCCCTCCCTTTTTAAGTAGAATCTGTCCTATCTCCTGCCTGAAAGTAGTCTTTACTAAGGCAACTCTTTCTTTTGGATTAAAAGAGCCTTTAACCATACCTGGTCTTAACTATCCTTTCTTCTTCCAATGTAAGGAAAAAATCACCTTGTTTAAGATTAAGAGAGGAGTGAAAGGTTGAAGGTGATGGTTAACTCGTTGATTTAACCAAGTTGCTCCTTAATCTCCACATGCCTTCTCTCTTTAGCAGTGTAAACTGCAGTCACAGAGGGCTATTCCCTTCCTCTTAGCTAGAGTAGTAGCCGTCTTTTGTTGTGCAAAGGGGGCTTTACCCCCTACCCTAGCCAAACTCACTCCTAAGATTTTACCCTTATTTTACCTTTGCTTATTAATCCAAGGAGTTGAGCCACTTGGTTATTGAATACCCAATGGTTGAAGATAGGTTAGAACAATCAATAACTAGAGCTGTACATTGGGTAGCAGGGGATTGAAACAATTTCAATCAGATAGGACAAGAAAAAAAGGCAAGCCCCAAAGGGGAATTTTGGATAACAGGGGGTTCACCACCCCCCCAATAATAAACGAATATGAAAAGGAATACCCATATTACATCAACGAAATCACCATGGCTTTTCCTTTTGGAAAAGGGTGGACTATATCTTATAGCAGCCCGCCTTAATTAACGTATAGTCTCTGAGGATTCCTTACACACTGGTTTAAGGGTAACCTGCGGGTTGTCCTTGTCCAACTCCAATCTTTAGCCTTTTTAGGCTTACCCTAGCTAAAGGAGTCAGGAGATTCCTGCATATAGTTAATTTGAATTCAAGCTCTTAGGAGTGAGCTAGAACGGCATTTCAGTTTGCCAGTAAAGTATAGCCCCTTCATAACCAACGTGATGGTGGTTTGTCAAATGATAGTTAATTAACCGAAATAAAGCAACAGTAAGGAAGATAGAACCAATTATCACGTGCCCGCCGTGGAAGCCAGTAGAAAAGAAGAAGCATGTGCCAAATGCACCATCGCTAATCGTGAACCCTGCATTATAGTACTCATATGCTTGAATTCCTGTAAAAATTACAGCAAAGATAAGAGTAACTACCAGACCAAGTATCGACCCTTTACGGTCCCCAGCAATAAGAGCATGGTGAGACCAAGTTACAGAAGCCCCCGAAGATAAAAGCAGAATAGTGTTAAGAAGAGGCAACTCAAAAGGGTAAATAGGCTCGATACCTGCGGGTGGCCAAGCACAACCAAGCTCCACAGTAGGAGCTAAGGCAGAATCAAAGAATGCCCAGAAAATGGATAAGAAGAAGAATATCTCGCTCACGATAAATAGAATGATTCCCAATGATAGCCCTCGTTGCACTGGCTTCGTATGGTGACCCTGGAATGTKCCTTCCGCTATGCAATCCCGCCACCATAGCCCCATAGTAGTGAGGGTACCGATAACTCCTAAGGTTAAAAAGAGTCCAGCGTTGGCTACCCCATGGAAGCTCATCACCCCAGAGAAAGTAGTAGTAAGAAGGGCGAAGGATGCCCCTAAGGGCCAAGGGGAAGGTTCTACTAGATGGTAAGGGTGAGGTTGAATAATCATCTTAATGATAAGATCCAGCTACTCTGCCCCCTGACAACTTATTCATTCATCCTGCCCTAGAAACCTAAGGCTCTGTCTAAAAGACAATCCCTATCCAAGGCTTTAAGCCCCTCCCTCCATTCGGTCATGAGTCTCATATGCCACCTTAAGACTTGCTTACTATTGGGGGGCCCGGGGCTCCAGAGGAGCCCCCCCCGTAGGCCCGCTTTAGCCCCCCGCTTTA
>LXRJ01000724.1 GCA_001684025.1 Candidatus Glomeribacter gigasporarum
AGCATAAATCCTGATCGTAAGTAGCACAGTCCGGATTCGTATGTGGTAATAATTATCGATTGGGTAAGTATTGCTGCTGCAATAAGTCTATATTCGTAGAAGTCGTCAYGGRTTATATGCTTAGGTTGCGTAGGGTCCAAGTCGGGTCGTTAAGAGTCGTTATTATCGGGTCCAAATAGAAAGAGTTTTTAGAAGTTAGGAAAGTATCCACTTTATTTATTATTGAAGCCAAGTAAGAAAAAGAGTTGGGAGAAATTAGGAAAGTATTCCCTTTATTTATTAAGCAAGCGTCCTATTTATACATTTTGATGGGCAAG
>LXRJ01000728.1 GCA_001684025.1 Candidatus Glomeribacter gigasporarum
TGTTGAAAATGTTACTGAGGTTTTAGGATTTTAATTTTTATAAATGTAAATATTTATTTTATAATATTAATAATAATTTATTATTTAAATTTTAAAATAACAATATAAAAAAATAAATTTATAAAACTTAAATAATAATTCATACATAATTCATATTTGTAATAAAACCAAATTAATAATTTAAATAGATTCAAAATCATCAATTGGYRTAACAYTTCTAGATGGTTCCTTATTTTTTTTGTAAATAATATGAAGATCATTAAGAGATTTGGAATCTAATTTAGATTCGGGAATAAAATTTGTTTCCTTTTCG
>LXRJ01000729.1 GCA_001684025.1 Candidatus Glomeribacter gigasporarum
TGTAGATCATTCTAGAATGTGATTTCTCTATTTGAAATATTCTTAGACTGTAATTAAAATGTTTACTAAATTTAGCATTACAATTATTAAATATGACAAATCATACATTTTTTATATTTAGGATTAGATTATTAATAACTTGTTGAAAGATATATTTGGATATACAAGATATAGTAATAATTTTATATGCTATATTAAGCCAGATATACAAGTTTAGAATAACTATTATGTACTTTGTTATTTATACATTATAATAAAATATGCTTATCAAACATCTAGCATCTTAATTTTTTTTACTGAAATGTAAATATT
>LXRJ01000732.1 GCA_001684025.1 Candidatus Glomeribacter gigasporarum
GGAAGAACCCAAGGTATATCTTTATCCTCAATCTTTGTGGTAAATTCTAACACTGAAAGTGCTCTGCCGTTTCTTCTCTTGATAWMMATATCTTCCACTTCTCCTAACTTTTTGCACATAAATTTGATTTCTTGGGTTTTTATATCTACTGGTAAATCCCAAACTGTAATGCAATTTAAATTTATTTGTCTTTCGTAATCGTATCTTCTCATTGCAGGTTGATATTTTCTGCTTTGAGAGTCTTCCTTATAACTTGGGCCGCTCTTCTCTTTTCTAAATTCTTTATTGTTAAAGTTATCACTTTTGTTAAA
>LXRJ01000733.1 GCA_001684025.1 Candidatus Glomeribacter gigasporarum
TTTTAAAGCCAAAAATATTGATAATCCAATTCTAATGACATATTACATCTGTTACTTCACAATCAAACAATACTATGACAGTCCGTAAGTTATTGTATAAGAATATTTTTCAAGCCAAAAATGTTGATAATTTAATTCTAATAACATATTACATTTGATATATCAACACAATCAAACAATAATACAATAGTGTGTAAGTTAACAAYATAAGAATATTTTTCAAGTAAAAATTTGATAATTCAATTCTAATGGTTTATTACATTTGTTATATTAACACAACACTAAACACTACAGCGATCTGTGAGTTGACA
>LXRJ01000734.1 GCA_001684025.1 Candidatus Glomeribacter gigasporarum
GCGGGGTCGGTTAACATAACAGTTTTATTTAAATAAGAAAGCTTAATTATCTTGTTTTTTTACTAGATTAATTGGTGCTTATTTACTCACGGCTTAAAGTTTTACAGCATCAAACTAGATTCTTTATAAAGAAACTTTTGATTTATCATTTTTTAATTGGCGCTTATTTACTCGCAGCTTAAAGTTTCACTGCATCAAACTAGATTCAACAGCATCCAACTTTAGTTTATCATTTTTTAATTGGCATTTATACTCACGGCTTAAAGTTTCACTGCATCAAATTAAATTCTTTACATCAAACTAGATTCTTT
>LXRJ01000739.1 GCA_001684025.1 Candidatus Glomeribacter gigasporarum
CTACTACCATTATCTCTACATCAGAGGTTGCCCTTAAGACATGGAGATCAACTCTTTCTTTCCTAAATTAAACGCCCCCTAAGATTACCGTATCACAATAGAACACTTCATACGACCGGGATACTTGGGTGGCATTTGTGATGTGTACATAGCTCGGGTGCAGAATGGGTATGATGTTAACTCTTTGTAGGGGCTTTAGCCCCCCTAGCAAGCAAAACAATGGCGTTTATCCCCTGGGCCCTAAGGGGCCCCCCAGACCAGGGTGCTGATTTGCAGCTCCCTCCTCTTTTAACCCTACCCTTCCA
>LXRJ01000740.1 GCA_001684025.1 Candidatus Glomeribacter gigasporarum
TTTTGACGATTTTGCGCAGTTGCATGTGCAAACTTTCAATCGCGTTCGTTGTGTAAACAATTTTTCGGACTTCAGGAGGATAAGCGAAAAAGGGAATGATCTGTTCCCATTGGCGTCGCCACATATCCCCGATGGTCGGGAATTTACGGCCCCATTCGCCTTTCTCAAAATCATCCAAAGCAGCCTGTGCCGCTTCACTATGGACGGCTTGGTAAATCGGCTTAAGGGCAGCCGCTAAAGTTTTGCGTTCTTTCCAATTGGCAAAGGCCAGCGAGTTGCGAATTAAATGCACAATGCAGGTCTG
>LXRJ01000742.1 GCA_001684025.1 Candidatus Glomeribacter gigasporarum
TTTAGATATTTTAGGTTTTAAAGTTTAAATCTAAATTTCTAAGCTTTTCAGTATAGTGTTTGAGTTTCGGAAAAGGTTTCGGTTTCGGTTTCGGTTTCGGGAATTTATATATAGTTTCGGGTTTCAGGTCACAACTATAATTTTGCACCATATCATATTATAGTGTAATAGTACTGTATTATATTTCACATTATTATAATATGTATTTATCATAGAATTACGGCATTACGACATTACGGCATTATCGCATATAATATTTACGGCAATCATGTACTGTGCCGTAATTAATTCTACCAACTGGTA
>LXRJ01000036.1 GCA_001684025.1 Candidatus Glomeribacter gigasporarum
GSCYCGCSCCGCSGAGCCGCTCAAGCAGCGGCTGCGTCAATGCGCCTAAGCCGGGCCCGATTTCGACCAGACACTCTTGCGGCACCGGCGCAATCGCCGACACAATCGTGTCAATGATTGCGGGATCGTTCAAAAAATGCTGGCCGAACCGTTTGCGCGCGGGATGGCCTTGAATATGCACAGGCATGATTTAGCGCCTTTTTCGGCGCGCCATCTCAATCGCCATCCTAATCGCTTCAATCAAACTGCTTGGATCGGCGCGGCCCGTGCCGGCTAAATCCAGCGCGGTGCCATGATCGACCGAAGTGCGCACAACCGGCAAACCGAGCGTGATATTGACGCTTTTGCCGAACGCCGCGTATTTCAGCGCTGGGAGCCCTTGATCGTGATACATCGCGAGCACGCAATCAGTGCCGTCGAGCATGCGCGGCGTAAAAATCGTATCCGCCGGATATGGGCCGCGCGCATCGATGCCCCTCTCACGCGCAACGCGAAGTGCAGGGGCAATTACTTCAATCTCCTCACGGCCTAAATATCCGCCCTCGCCGGCATGCGGATTCAAACCGGCAGCCGCAATGCGCGGCGCAGCAATATCAAAATAACGGCGTAAATCCGCATCGATAATCCGCAGTATTTCGACCAACCCTTCAATACTCAACGCCGCGCTGACTTCTTTTAAAGGTAGATGCGTGGTCGCCAATGCCACTCGGAACGTCTTGCGGCCCGCCAGCATCATCACGACGCGCGCGGCGCCCATGCGCTGCGCCAAATATTCGGTATGACCAGTGAATGGAACGCCTGCGTCCAGAAGAATGCGCTTTTGCAACGGCGCGGTCACCAACGCATCGAATTCGCCGCGCAGCGCGCCATCGATCACGCGGTCCAACAGCGTCAGCACATAACGGCTATTGGTTGCATCCAACTGGCCTGGTGTGCTGCGCGCGCGCAGCGCTTGATGCCAACAGGCAACACGTCCGGTTGCCTGTAATGCTGTCCAATCGACCTGAACCGCGGCTGCACGCTCAGCGAGCAGCACGCAATCTCCCAGCACCGTGAAATGCACATCCGACCATTCCAGACATGCCGCATGCACGGCCTGCGCGGTGAGCTCCGGCCCTACGCCGGCGGGTTCGCCGGTTGTGATTGCAAGCTTCAATGTTCAAGATGAATAAGGCATCGGGACCATATACTGAATATACGCCTGATCGCGCAATGCACGTAGCCAGCGATCATACGCCTGCGCGGCTTTGCGCATCCCGATTGTCTGCCGGGCGATATTCTGCCTTTGCTGCGCAGACGGCGCAGCGCGCCGGCGCTCCAGAACCTGAATCAGATGAACGCCATAAGGACTCCGAACCGGCGCGCTGATTTCTCCTTCTTTTAAACTTTGCAGCGCGCGTTCAAATTCAGGCGCGGTCTGCCCCGGATCCAGCCACCCCAAATCGCCTCCTTGCGCTGCTGTCCCGTCAATGGATAATTGACGCGCAAAATCGGCGAAGTCAGCGCCCGCTTCGACTTTCCTTTTCACTTCGAGCAATTGCTCGCGGGCGCGCGCTTCCGAAGCGCTGCCGTCCACTCGGAGCAGAATATGCCGCGCGTGCGTTTGCTCAATATCGGGCGGAACGGCGCGCGCAAGATAGTCATTTATTTCAGCGTTCGATACCACGATCTGGCGGTCGATCTCCTGCACGCGCAATTGGGCCAGCAGCATTTCATCTTCCAGATCCTGTTTCACGGCAGGCCATGAGATCCCTTGACGTTCGAGCTGCGCACGGTATTCTTCATGCGGCAGTCCGCTCTCCTGCGCCAGCTGATCCAGCGCTTGAGTCAGCTCCGTTTCGCTCACGCGCATGCCTTCCGCGCGCGCTTTTTGCAGCTGCACCTGTTTAAATATCATCTGTTGGAGCGCCTGAGCGCGCCATTGCGCAGCATCCGGCGCCGGTGCGCCTTCCTGTTGCAAGCGCCGCACCATTTGCGCAGTGAATGTATCCAGCGCCCGCTGCGTAATCACTTCATGGTTCACTACTGCAACGACCCGGTCCACGACGCCGCTGGCGTCAGGAGCAGGCCGCTGCGCATGCGTAGCAAACGCCGTTAGACCCATCGCAACGCCCACTGCGGCGCTGCGTAAAGATAGAGATAAAAAGGTATAGATGTTTTTCATATTAAACTCTATTCATATTTAGAAAACCTTGAAGGAGGCAGCGGCGCAGGCAGAGACATATAGCCCGGCACGCTCGCACGGAAGCGTTCAATCAAGCCATTATCCACTTTTGAAAACCCTTTGAGCTCAAGTTGTGCAAGCACGCGCGTGCCGGTTCGGTTCAGATGACCGGCATCTACGCCGTTCGCAAAACGCTGCACGGCCATCCCTAGCCTCCAGCAATCGGCATCGTACTGGAAACCGGCCAGACCATCGACGACTCGACCTGTATCGAGCGCGTAATTGATCCGTCCAATGCCTGTCCAGCGGCGACCCAGCGGCCACTGCGCTGACAGCACGAGCTGCTTGATGGGTTCTTGCCCAAGCGTTTCATTCGCGCGCGTGTAACGGTAATCCACATTCAAGACCCGGTACGGCGCGGGATGCCAACTCAAACCGATATTGGAACGAATCGAACGTTTGATGTCCGTGTTGAACTGCAGCGTTGCTTCAGCGCTCAAAGCAGCGTCCGGATTCCATGCGGCACCGAGTAATAGATCCGAATAATTCGCCTGCGTGCGTGATTGGCCTGGTTTGAAGGTGACGCGCTGCTGGCGAAAATAATACTGCTGCGCGATCATCAAACGCACCTGTTCATCACCGCCCTCCGGCTCGATGAAGCGGGTCGTTAACCCCAGCGTGATGCGATTCGCATCCGCAATCCGGTCATGGCCAACAAAAGTATTCGGAGTATAAATTTCGCCGAATCCAAAATCCGATGGGGCGGCATCAAAAATCGGCGCGAAATCTTGGTTCCGGTACGGCGTATACACATAATATAGACGCGGCTCAAGCGTTTGGATTGAGGGTCGGCCAAACGGCTGTACCGTCCGCTCAAAAATGAGTCCGCTATCCACACTGAACGTTGGCACCGCAACGCGCCCATTGCGCGGCGGGTTCTGCGGCGCATCGGATGCCATTCGGGTCAGTGTATACGCGGCCAGATGCGCCTGCAGCTTGGGAATCAAGAAGTAACCCGGCGCGCGTAATAACTCATAGCTCAGCGCCGGCTTTAAATACATGCGCCGGCCCTCGGCCGTTTGTTGTCTGTCATTCTCTTCCAGCGAATGCGCCGCGACCGGATCTCTGATCCGAAAACTAGAATAATTGGTTTCCACGTCGATATCGAAACGGTCTGAAAAACTATTTTGATATTTCAGATTTAACTCCGGCTCGCGCCCATACGGCGGCGCGGACGGCGGCAATGTCTGCCAGCGCTGCACGCGCATCAACGCGGACCAGGGTCCTTTTTGGTAGCGCAGTCCCGCTTCTTGCGGAAACAGAAATTGCGCACCGTTCAGCAGGATATCGCTCGCCGCCAGGTCTGCTGGATACGCCTCGTCTGAGACGCGCTGGTAATTCAGATACGCGCTCAGATCTGCGCCAAGCGCATGATCATGCCGCACATTCAACGCATAACGGCTTGTTTTAAGCACCACGTCGCGCGGCACATATTCGATATGCATTAAACCCGAATACGCCGGCGCCAGATAACGGTATTCCGTGCCAAACTGTACACCGCGCTTGGTGGTGAAACGCGGATAAAGAGTCGAGTCACGATTCGGTGCAATATTGAAGTAATACGGCACGGTGATGTCCAGCCCCGCCGTCGAACCGAGCCCAATTTTAGGGGGCAAAAAACCCGAGGCGCGCGCATCGGACAACGGAAATGATAAATAAGGACTGGCGAAGACCGGCACCCCATGAAAGAAGAGCACGCCGTTGCGCGCGATGCCTCGATCTGCGCCCGTGTCCAGCTCAACGCGCTCGGCTTGCATCCTCCAAGCCGGCCGTTCGGTACATGGGCACCCGGTATAAGAACCGCGCGTGACCACCAGCCGCTCTGGGTCAAGCACATCGATGCGTTGCGCACGGCCTGAACCGCCGGTCAAATTAAAATGGTAGGTGGGAGACAACAAATAACCTTCCACCGCATGCACACTTAAGTGCGCCTCAGGGCCGGTAAAGGTATTGCCATTATGGATAATCCGCACATGTCCATACGCAGCGGCGCGGTCGGACTCCGCGTCATAATGCAGCCGGTCGCCCTTAATCACAGTGGTATAGGTGCGCACTTCGGCATCGCCCGAAAGGCGAACCGTTCGCTCATTCTGAACTTCGATGCGCGCGCCGCGCACAAATTTCGCGCCTGAATGGCCCGCGCGAAAAGGGCGTTCTTCAAGCTGCGGCGCAAGCCTTAAATGCGTCTGGCCGAAAGATAAGTCCGGTCCCGCATCTTCCGCTGCCAGTAATATGCGAGCAGAGATCGTGGATAGAACAAATAAGAATAAACGGGATGAGCAACGAAACAAGATGCGCCACACAATCAAAGTGAAAAATTAGGATTTGGATCAGGATTTGGCACTGAAAAAAATGCGCGCCGATGGAATAATACCGCCTATGCCTGCCCCGCGGGCGGGCGCGCGCAATGCACAACTTTTCGCTTGGCTTGCAGACCGGTCTGGGTCTTATCAGCTTGACCTTGCTTCAGCCTCAGCCATCCGCGCCGATGCCGGCGCGCGCCGCTACTTTCGCATCGTAAGCACGGGTCCGCACGGCCCAACGCTGATTGCAGTCGATGCGCCGCCGCCGGAAAAATGCCATGAATTCCAGCACGTTTCACGCTTGCTTCTGGACGCGGGCATCCACGCGCCGCGCGTGCTTGACGCGGACTTTGAACGCGGCTTTATGCTGATCACCGACCTGGGCCGCATCACCTATTTAGATCAATTGCAATCCGCCCATTTAGGCGCCGCGCAGCGGCTATTCATCGATGCGCTCCATACCTTAATCGAATGGCAGCGCGCCACCCGCGCCGGCATACTGCCAGATTACGATAAAACGCTGCTGCGCCGCGAACTGGAACTTTTTCCTGAATGGTATCTGCAACGCCATCTCGGCTTCACTCTGACACCCGCGCAGCGGGCCGCGCTCGATGCGGTTTACGCCGTGCTGATCCGCAATGCGGCGGCGCAACCGCACGTATTTACCCATAGCGATTACATGCCGCGCAATCTGATGGTGAGCGCGCCGAATCCAGGCGTGCTCGACTTTCAGGACGCGGTTACGGGCCCGCTCACCTATGATCTTGGTCGCTCTTCCGCGATGCTTTTATCAGTTGGGAAGAAGATTTCGAGCGCGACTGCATCGGCTATTACTATATCCATGCGCGGCAAATCGGATTGCCGGTGCGTGCTGATTTTGAACAGTTCTACCGTGAACTCGAATGGATGGGCCTGCAACGGCATCTCAAAATTCTGGGGTTATTCGCGCGGCTTCATTATCGTGACGGAAAGACACATTATTTAGCTGATATACCGCGTTTTATCGCGTATGCGCACCGCACCGCGCAACGGTATTCTGAATTGGCGCCGCTCGCGCGCCTGTTGGAATTATGCGCATCGTCTGGAACCTGCGCCGCCTCATGATCGCCCCCTTCATTGCAATGATCTTCGCCGCCGGACGCGGCGCGCGGATGCGCCCGCTCTCCGATAGGTGTCCAAAACCGCTCCTCAACGCGGGCGGCAAACCGCTGATCGTCTGGCAAATCGAGCGGCTTGCGCGCGCGGGGTTGACCGATTTGGTCATCAACCACGCTTGGCACGGCGCGCAGATTGAAGCGGCGCTCGGCGACGGCGCGCGCTGGGGCGTGCAGATTCGTTACTCCGCCGAGCATCCGGCGCTGGAGACGGCGGGCGGCATCCGTCAAGCGCTGCCGTTGCTTGAAGCGCGGCGCGGCCCGTGCGCTTTCGTCGCCGTCAGCGGCGACATTTATGCCGATTACGATTACCGTTTACTGGATGCGCCCTTGCAACGCATTGCGCAGCAACCAGAACCGCATCTGCATCTGGTGATGGTCCCGAATCCAAGCCATCATCCAAACGGTGATTTTGCGCTGCTTGACAACGGTCAACTCTCTTTAACCGCTATGCCGCGTCTCACTTTCGGAAATATCGGCGTTTACCACACGCGCATGTTTCATACGCTCACGCCTGGCGCGCATTGCGCGCTTCTCCCCTATTACCAAAACGCCATTGCCACGCAGCGCGCGAGCGGCGAACCCTATGACGGACGCTGGTTCAATATTGGCACGCCTGAGCAGTTGCACGCGCTCGATGCGGCGCTATGCAGCGAGACCCCAATACGATGAAGTTTGATTTCGATTTGATTATTGTCGGCGCTGGGCCAGTGGGGCTGACTGTTGCGCGCGGGCTCGCGCAGCGTGGCGCAACGCGCGCGCTATCGGTAGCGCTGATCGACCAACAGAGCAGCGCGCCGATCGACGATCCGCGCACGCTCGCGCTCTCGCACGGCAGCCGGTTGCTGCTTGAGCCGCTTGGCTGGCCGGATGCCACAACGCCGATCAAACGCATCCATATCTCGCGACGCGGTCATTTCGGCCGGACGTTGATCGATTGCCGCGCATATGATTTACCCGCGCTCGGCTACGCGGTGCCTCACAGTGCGCTGATGCGCGCGCTTATCGAAAATATCGAAACGGGCAGGTCAGTACAGCGTTTTGCCCGCACCACGGCGCGCACGCCGGTTCAGGATACGCAAGGCGTCACGCTTTCGATTGAGACGGAACACGGACCGCAACAGTTACGTGCTCGTTTGCTGATTCATGCCGCCGGCAGCCCGGCTGGCGCAAGCGCAGACGGCGTGCAATGCCGCGGGCGCGATTATCGGCAAAGTGCGCTCCTTGGTTTTGTGCGCGTTGAAATGCCGCAGGAACATTTAGCGTGGGAACGTTTTACTCATGAAGGGCCGCTTGCGCTCTTGCCCGTCGGCGGCACACGCGCGGCGGATTACGCATTGGTCTGGTGCGGTGCTCCGAATGATACGCAACGCCGTATGGCCGGCAGCGATGATGCTGCTCTTGACGAACTCAGCGCGCTCTTCGGCCAACGGATGGGGCGCTTTGCCTCGATTGACCGCCGCGCCATCTATCCGCTGCGTTTACAACGCATCGACCCGCGTGTGCAGGGGCGTATGGCCATCATTGGCAACGCCGCGCAAACGCTGCACCCGGTTGCCGGTCAAGGCTTGAATCTAGGGTTACGCGATGCCTGTACGCTAGTTGATGCGCTCGGGCATGAGGGTGCAACGCCAGCGGCGCTTGAAAGCTTCGCACGCCGCCGGCGGCTCGATAGAAACATCACCCTCACTCTTACTGACGGGCTAGCACGCGCATTCAATGCCGGACGCGCTGTCCGCTTCGCCCCTGTGTATGGCGCTGCGTTCGCCCTGCTGGAGTGTTTTCCGTCTGCCAAACAAGCCCTTGCGCGGCAGATGATATTCGGGCGGCAGCGTTAAGACACGCTATCGCTTATTTTAAGTGGGTAACTGTATCCTGTATTTCAGGGGGCCGTTCCAGTTAGGGACTTATCAACAATCCGGTTAAATTATTCACTTAAATGGAGACAATATAAATTTAAAAGATATTATTCTAATGAGTGAATGTTGTTTATCGACTGGTTAAATCCCGTGAATATACCTTCGTTTGATTACAAGACATTAAGCGAGTTCGAAATTCAAATATTTGATTGGATCGAGACAGCACACCCTAGATGTGGAATCAGCTTAAAGGCAATACAAACAAAGAAATATCTTTATGGCAATTTCAACTATATCGAACGGCTCGGACTCAGCAACATAAGCGATATCGTCGGCTTGACCGCAGAGGATCTGGATATTTACACGAGGTGGAAATTCAGCAGTGATTTTATGCGTTGGCAAACCAACGATTTAATAAATATCAAAGAACTTGATTCTAAAGTAGCAGTCATCAATGCTCGCTGTCTCCAAGAATGCCATATCTTTTTCACCTCTACAGGTTTGATTGGCTTAGATAATATCGTAAAGCTGCCTGTCTTCAGCCCTAGTAAGCGAAAGGCGATTGCTATCCTTACTTATAGCCAGGACTTGACTTCCCAGCTTAGTTTATCCAAACTATTCGAACTCTATCAGAAATACTATCCTGCCCGACAGCAAGCGATTCAGAAAATGCTCAGATATCTGAAACTGGACAATTATTTTAATCCGCCGACTTTACCAACCTATGCAGAAATGCAGATTTTATTTGCAATGCGCGATGACTCTAGGTGTAAAGCTGTTGCCAGAAAGCTCGGATGTTCTGTTATAACAGCACGCAATCACATCAGTAACCTCCAGGAGAAATTAAGACCGTGCAATTTGCACGATATTCTGCCTAAACTACGCACAATCCCTGCAGGTAGACGAGATGCAAACGCGCTTTCGCAGGTTCCATAAGAATAGTTTGCTTTCTATCTGCGGCGCGGCGTGAAGTTCATATGACGCCCTAGTTCGACGATTTGATTCAGCGCGCATCAAATACTTGATATCGCTGGATTTATGATTGTATTGGTTACAGGCGCTTCCAGCGGGTTCGGTGCCGCCATTGCAAGGATTTTTATAGGCGCGGGGGATCGCGTGATTGCCGTAGCGCGCCGAACAGATCGGCTACAACCGCTGGCTGATGAGCTAGGTCCCTTGTTGTTGCCAATCACCCTCGACCTGCGTGAATCTGCTGCCCTTTCAGAACTGCCTGCATCACTGCCCCGTGATTTTACCGATGTCGACATATTGGTGAATAATGCAGGACTTGCACTGGGTCTTGAGCCTGCCTATCGTGCGGATCCGGATGACTGGCAGACCATGATTGACACCAACATCAGTGGCTTGGTGCATATCACCCATGCCTTTCTGCCAGGAATGGTCCAGCGCGATCGAGGTCATATCATCAACATCGGCTCCATTGCAGGCAGCTATCCCTATCCAGGCGGCAATGTCTATGGTGCGAGTAAAGCATTTGTTCGACAGTTCAGTTTAAACCTGCGCGCTGATTTGGCAGGGACTGCGTTGCGGGTAACAAATATTGAGCCTGGTTTGTGTGGCGGCACGGAATTCTCACAAGTGCGTTTTAAAGAGGATACAGCAAAAGCGGCGGCACCCTATCAGGATACCCATCCCCTAACCGCAGAGGACGTGGCTGATACAGTTTACTGGGTTGCCACTCGGCCCGCGCATGTCAACATCAATATCATCGAATTCATGCCGGTTACACAATCGTTTAGTGCCTTATACGTTCACCGGAAACGCTAAAAAAACTGGAGCAATGTACGTCCGCCATACCTCTAAGAGGCTGGCATTAAACGAGAGAAATCAGAGGATGGATCTACAATGATCACATCGCGCGCGCCAAAACTCTTCCTATAGATTTCAAGTCTTTTGTAAAAACGGTAGAACTGCGGATCTTGTCTATAGGCATCTGCATCAACCAATGCAGCTTGCACATCGCCCTCCCCTTTAAGAATCTGAGCCTGCCGGTACGCCTGCGCGAGATGCTTCTCCCTTTCTCTCTGCGCAGCAGCGCGAATCTGCGCCGCTTCCAGCATGCCAGCTGAATGGAGTTGATCCGCCACCTGTAGATACTGCGCTTCCATACGCGCCGAGAGAGCGCCTTCGCCATCGACATAAGAATCAAGCCTAATGACGCGCGCATCCACGATATCGATCCCGAGCGTGCGCGCGTTTGCTATCGCGCGCTCACGGATTGCGCGGCCAATTTGATGACTTTCATCCATGAGCTGAGACGTAGAGCGCTGAGCGGTGAACGCGCGCACAGCGGCATCGGCATGCTTCGAGAGTTGCAATTCTGGATGCTTCAGATCGTTGCCGAAGCGCTTGACATAAAGGAGAGGATTGTTGATACGCCATTGAATATTCCATCTAATGCCGATCTCATTTTGATCTGCACAGCGTGCGCGCAGTACATCAGGGCGACTCAACGCCTGCATCCGTTTGTCCAAAGTTAAAACCTGAGTAAAAGGCAGCGGCCATTTGAAATACAGGCCTGGAGAACGGATCAGACGAGGTTGTGTCTTTCCCCAGGTAGACACAATGGCATAGGTGCGCTGGTCAACAATCAAAACCGTTGAGGCGGCCCATATGAGGATAAGCGCAAGGATAGTGATCGCGCCTGCGGTTATTCGGTTCATTTCACTCTTCAATACCGGTCCTACTTTGCCCACGCTTATGAAACGTCTTATGCGACCATCGCGCCGCGCCTCCGGCTGGGGACATTTCTTTTGTCTGCGTAGATTCAGTAGAGGAAGATGCAGCCTTTTCCGCATTTCTGGTTTTTTGTGAGGATTGATCATCCTGCGTAATCAGCTTCTCAAGCGGAAGAACGATCATCTGTTGAGCCACTTTGCGGTTCGAAAAAACCTTGATCGAATGCGCATACATTTCCCGCATAGTATCCAAATACATGTGGGTGCGTGTAATCTCCGGCGCTTGCAAATAGCCGGCAAGCACCTGTTTGAAACGCTCATTTTCGCCGTGCGCAGTTGAGATCATACGTGCTTTATAAAGTTCGGCTTCATCGACTCTTTGTCTTGCTTCGGCGCGCGCCTGCATCTGAATGCGTTGTGCATCCGCCGTCGCCTCCTTCTTTTGGCGTTCGCGCTCTTGCGCGGCGTGCAGCGCCTCTTCAAATGCGATCTTGACAGACTTGGGCAGTTGCGCTTTTCGTTCTGCGACCCCGGTCACCAGAATACCCGTGCGGCGCAGATCGAGAATTTCCTGAACTTTCCGAGTCAGCCTGGACGAGAGGTCGATACGATCCGAAGTCAGCGTATCTTCGAGCGTGAGCGTGCTAAAAATTTCACGCAGTGCCGCTTCACCTGCCTGAATGACGCTGGTATGCACAGAGGCGTGATTGAAAAGAAAGGTCTGCGGATCCGTAATCCGGTAATGGAGTGCAAAACGGGCATCCACCAAACCGCCATCTTGGGTCAGCATCAGCGCATCCGCACTGTGCGCTGTTCTTCCTGTTTGATCCGAACTGATTTCCACGGTATGCGTCGCGGTATCTACACATTCATGTGATTGAAATGGGAAAGGCCAATGCCATCGCATCCCGGGCAATGTTGTGTATTGATAAGCGCCAAACTGCAATACAACTCCTGTCTGGTTCGAACCTACAATGTAAAGACCGCTACCGAGCCAGGCCGCTATGATCAAACTACAGATCGCGCCCATCACTATACGCAAGCGGATCCGGCCATTGTTAGGCGGAGGGGGTGCATCGCCTTTTTTCAGGCCGTCTTTCCGAAAGCGGAACAGCGAGGCTACACGATGATTAAACCGGCGCCAAAGTTCATCGAGATCGGGCAGAGTATCATGGCCCGGAGACGGTTTTGGAGACTGATCCGGCTTAGGAGGCGCATGATGAGTGCTTATTGCGGAAAGCGTCTGTTCCAAAATGTGTTGAGACCTATTTTCTTTGTCCAGCAACCAAAGCGGCCCGAACAAATTAATGGAGGACGGGCAATGCATGCAGAGTTTCTAATAATGGCATCGAGCATGGGGGCTGTGGCACAGTAGATGCGCGCGCCGCCGCTTCAGCCATGGCAGCGCGGAGCAGCCCAAGACCCTGCCCCGTGCGCGCACTTAAAAAAACGCGGCGGATTCTACCATGCGCATTCCGCTCGACTGCGCCGTGCGAAGACAGATCGGGAATCGCTTCAGGCGCAATATCAATTTTATTCCAGACGAGGATTTGCGGAATATCCCCCGCCCCCAGCGCAGCAAGAACCTGTTGGACCTGCTCCATCTGCTCAAGACGCGCAGGACTGGAAGCATCTACAATATGCAACAACAAATCTGCATGAACCGTTTCTTCAAGCGTGGCGCGGAATGCAGTGACCAGTTCATGCGGTAAATCGCGGATGAAGCCGACCGTATCCGATAAAATACCCTGCGTTGCATGGCTCAGATAGAAGCGCCGTGAAGTGGTATCCAGCGTTGCAAATAACTGATCCGCACAATAGACTTGCGCGCGCGTGAGCGCATTAAAGAGCGTTGATTTGCCCGCATTGGTATAACCGACCAGCGAAACTGAAAACGCGCCGCCGCGCGCACGCTGGCGGCGCTGCGTGCGATGCTGACGATGCACACGGTCTAAGCGCGATTTCAACACTTTAATCCGTTTACCGATCAACCGGCGATCCGTTTCAAGCTGGGTTTCCCCTGGCCCGCGTAGGCCAATCCCGCCCTTTTGACGCTCTAAGTGCGTCCAGGCGCGCACCAAGCGCGTCTTCAGATAATGCAATTGCGCCAGTTCAACTTGTAACTTCCCCTCATGGCTGCGTGCCCGTTGCGCAAAAATATCCAGAATCAATGTCGTCCGGTCCACCACCCGGCGTTCCAATCTGCGTTCCAGATTGCGCTGCTGGGCAGGTGTGAGCGCATGATTGAAAACGACGAGATCAATGTTTTGCAGTTCAACAATCGTTTTCAGCTCGTCCGCTTTGCCGCTCGGTAAAAACAGGGCGGCATTCGGCACTCTCCGGCATGCGGTGACCAATGCGGTCGGAGTGACGCCAGCGCTATGCGTCAGCAGATGAAGTTCATCCAAACTCGCCTGGAAATCACCGGTCCCGAAATCAATGCCGATCAGCGCTGCGTTGACCATTGAAGCACAGCGTTGCTCAGGCGTTCTCATGGTCTATCTCTGGATCTGGATTCTGCAGATCCAAAGCAATCGGGCGTGATGGGACAATTGTTGAAATTGCGTGTTTGTACACCATTTGCGTCACGGTATTTTTAAGCAATACTACGTACTGATCAAAGGAATAAATATTTCCTTGCAATTTAATGCCGTTGACTAGATAAATCGAGACGGGCACATGCTCTTTACGCAACGCATTCAGGAAGGGGTCTTGTAACAAATGCCCTTTATGATTCATTATGGACTCCGTTTTAACAAATTCTTCAGGCTCAGAAAGTAAGCATCCAAATATCCAAATTAAAATATAGGATACTACAGCCAATTTATAAACGCGCTATAAACAAGCGGCGCTTAGCGCCTGCTCAAAATCTGTTTGGCTTTTCTGCATAAGGATTCTTGCCCGCGCGCAGAATCAACCGTAGTGGCGTGCCTGTCAACGGGAAGGTGGCGCGGAAACGTTTCTCAAGGTAGCGCTGATAGGCGGGCGTGATTGCATCGAGCGCATTGCCATGAATGACGATCACCGGCGGGTTGTGTCCGCCCTGATGCGCGTAACGCAATTTCGGACGTATCAGGCCCGAGCGGCGCGGCGGCTGGAACTGCGCCGCCTCAAGCAAGGCGCGCGTCAGTTTGGGCGTCGGCAGTTTTAGCCTTCCGGCCTGATAGGCGGCATCAATCGAACGCATCAGATGCTTAAGCCCGGTTTTCTGAAGCGCTGAGATAAAGTGAAATTCCGCAAAATTGAGAAAACGCAATTGACGCTCAAGGTTGGCCTTAACGCATGTGCGTTGGTACGCGTCTAATCCATCCCATTTATTGACGCCTACGACCAACGCGCGCCCTTCTTCGACTACAAACCCGGCAATATGCGCATCCTGTTCACTGATGTCCTGACGCGCGTCAAGCAGCAACACCACCACCTGCGCTGCGGCAATGGATTGTAGGGTTTTAATGATCGAGAATTTTTCGATCGCCTCGGACACTCTGGCGCGCCGCCGCATGCCTGCGGTATCGATCAATTGGTAAGCGCGCCCCTGCCATTGGAAATCAATCATAATTGAGTCGCGCGTGGTGCCGGGGGTATCGCACGCAATCGTGCGCTCTTCTCCAAGGAGCGCGTTCACTAACGTGGACTTCCCTACATTCGGACGGCCGACCACGGCAATTTTGATGCCTCGTTCTTGATGTTCTTGATGCTCTTCACCTTCTTCATCTGTTTCCGCTACACGGCCTGCATAAGCGGAAACGAGCGTCGCTTCGATCATTGCAGACACGCCATCGCCATGCGCGGCTGAAATGGGATACAGCTCGCCCAAGCCAAGCGCGTAAAAATCCGCGGCCAGTGTGTGAGACGCGTTTCCCTCCGCTTTGTTTAAAACTAGGCGGAACGGGCGGCCTGTCTTGCGCAGCCAGGCCGCAATCGCTTCATCCTGCGGCGTCAAGCCTTGACGCGCATCGACAATAAAAAGGATACCGTCAGACTCATCGACCGCTTGGCGCGTCTGGCGCGCCATCTGGTTCATGATGTCCGGTTGCGCAGCGGGCGCGAAGCCGCCTGTGTCGACGATCAAATACGGCCGTGAACCCACGCGCCCTTCGCCATAATGACGGTCGCGCGTCGTGCCCGCAAAATCAGCGACGAGCGCATCGCGCGAGCGCGTCAGTCGATTAAACAGGGTGGATTTTCCGACATTAGGACGCCCAACCAGGGCAATCACGGGTTTCATTGCGGTTGGAATGCATATAATCCGCCTTTTTGCGTCTGCACAATCAAAGTACGTCCGGCGAGCACGGGAGGGGCGGTAATCGCGCTGCCGTCAGTTTTTACACGCGCAATCAGTTCGCCATTTGCAAGCGATAAAAAGTGCACAAAACCTTTGTAATCGCCAGCGGCCACCGCCAGACCTGCAACACCAGGGGCACTCAACGCCCGATTTTTCAGCTGCGTGTTTTTCCAAATCCGCTGGCGGCGAGTGGTGTCATAGAGTGAAATCGCAGCGCGCTCATCGACGGCAATCAATCTGGACTCATATTGCACAAGCCCGACATTGCTGGAAAACGGCTCTTCCCATAAGACTTGTCCAGTCTGAGAATCGATGCAGCTGATGCTGCCCTGGAAAGTCACCGCGCATATTTCACGGTTCATCCGCACCGGCGCGCCAGCCACATCGTTCATGCGTTCGGACTCGGTGACGCCGCGCGGATAAGAGACGGGTATTTGCCACTGCGCAGCACCGTCCGATAAACGGATCGCGGCGAGCGACCCATCCGGAAAACCAGCCAAAATAAACTCGGAACCTGCGAAGATCATTTCTTCCGTGGTTCGCAAACTCAACGGCGCCGCGTCATGCCGGAAGGTCCATTTCCGCGCGCCCGTTCGCGCGTCGAACGCGGTTATACGTCCATCATTCGTGCGCGCAATGACAACGCCTTGCCCAACCAGCGGCGGCGTGATGATCTCGCCCTTCAATGCTTCTTTCCAGAGCAATTTTCCCTCCTGCCCAAGCACATATACCCGACCATCCACGCCGCCGACGGCGGTAAACGCGCCATCGCCGCCCACGCCGGCGGATAGTTTCGTATTCAGTTGGATGCGCCAAATCGATGCGCCACGGCCTGCGTCCATTTTCACGACCGCGCCATCGGCAGGSGCCSCC
>LXRJ01000743.1 GCA_001684025.1 Candidatus Glomeribacter gigasporarum
TATCTATATAGAAGTCTATACTAAAAAGAGTTAAGAATTTACTAGTATGAATGCTGCACTAATCAGAGTTAAGATATCTTAAATTAGAAGTTATACAATATATATAATGAAGACTAATGGCTAGAAGTATATCAGTAATTGCATATAAAATAAGTTTCTAACAAATACTATAAAAGAAAGTACTATTACAAGTGAACTGTAGCCTTCTTAATACAGTACAAGTAACAAAGCACACAGCTATAGGGATCTGTTGTGATAATATAGCGATGTGAAAGTAGAATTATACACTCATTAAGGCAGTTC
>LXRJ01000744.1 GCA_001684025.1 Candidatus Glomeribacter gigasporarum
TACGCCGCGACTTTGCAGATGCAGAAGAGCGTACAGACGCTAAGCTAGAAAAGCTTGGTACGGAGTTACGCCATGAAATCGGCGATCTGCGCAAGGACATGGACGCCAAGCACGAATTGCTGCGCAAGGATATGGACGCCAAGTTTGCGGGCATGGAGCAGCGTTTTGATGCCAAGCTCGAAAAGGCTAAGTTCCACCTGCTCAAATGGATGGTCGGGCTTGCCATCGGGAACTTCGCCTTTCTGGTGGGCATTTTCTGGAAGGTCATGAGTATTCCCGTCCCAGGCGCTACGCATTGATTC
>LXRJ01000745.1 GCA_001684025.1 Candidatus Glomeribacter gigasporarum
TTGTTAAGTGAGATGAAACTTAAGTTCTATTTAATAGAAATTTGCGATAAAGAATTAGCACGAAAAAGACAAGGTGATATTCTGATTAGTGATATCTTACTAAATGATGATATTCAGGATATCCAATTTCAAAAAAAAGTTAMTGTTTTATTACAAGAAGAAATAGTAATCGATTGTAGCGATTGTAAATTTACACACGAAGAAGTAGTAATGTGTTTAGATTTGAATAAATTACGAGTTTGTACAGTATCAAAAAATTTAAACAAATCAAAAGTTTTTGATAAAGGAAATTACGCATTAA
>LXRJ01000746.1 GCA_001684025.1 Candidatus Glomeribacter gigasporarum
TGGCGTTATTCATATTATATTGACGTATTATATTATTTTGTTGCATTAAAAAAAAAAATCTACAAAAGAATTTATGTAATGACGTGACATATCTAAGATACGCGAAAATCTCAGTATATGGTCATTAAAAATGTAATGACCAAAAACAAATAAGATAAGTTATTTTTTCATTTGTCATACTTTATCTTACGATTATCATCATTAGATTCTAACTTTACAAGCTTACCAAATATATAAATACAGAAATTTGCGAATATTTAAATACAAAAGGTTTCTAACGTTAGAAGGTAAATTTTTGGAT
>LXRJ01000747.1 GCA_001684025.1 Candidatus Glomeribacter gigasporarum
CTTTTTTTAAGTTTTCACGCTTTATGTTAAACTTTAATTTTTAAGTTGTTATATGCAGGAAAAAACCTTTAATAAAAGCTAAAATAAATAAGTATAGTTTATTACGTGATAAATTATAACACGCAAAAGAGTAAAAGGCAAACATGACAAGTAAAATAAAAAAAAACGTAAAGCAAAGCTCAAAAATAGTAAAGCTCAATACGAATATAAATATGGAATTACGTGTAAAAATAATGGTATGGCAGTCTGATAACATCTAGTGACACGCTCCTGAGAATTACCTATTTATTTCCTGGGTAAA
>LXRJ01000748.1 GCA_001684025.1 Candidatus Glomeribacter gigasporarum
AGTTCACAAAAGATGCGATGTGACATTGAACTGGCAATAGCGTCCACACATCAAACCGTGAACAATTGAAAAATTGTTTTGATGTCATCCAAATTAGGTAGAGATCTAACTAGTGGTATGAGGTATGATGCACGTTCCTCTATTCTGTTAATTATAAATAATAATGTTATCATAATTACAATATTAAAAAATTTTATTAAATACCTGATCATACAATAATCAAAATACAATCGGACTAATACAGTAATAGGGTATTAATGAAAAAATTTTTTTTTCATTTAAATTTTGCTTTGGTTAGAT
>LXRJ01000749.1 GCA_001684025.1 Candidatus Glomeribacter gigasporarum
AATACTCTAAACCCTAGAAATATACAACAATAAACTTAACCCACACCAAATAAAAACTAAACTTAATCAACACAAAATTGTTTTTATTAAACAAATAATAAACTTAAACAACATTCAAACAATTAATTAGAAAGAAACACTATATATTATACACAAAATACTAACAAACAGAGAACCAGCTTAGTTCAAAACTATCAAAATAATAATTAATATAAAATTTACCAAAACAACTTACCAATATTAAACACATTCAACTCATATATAATCAACAGAGAACAAATAATCAAAACAAGTAAATT
>LXRJ01000750.1 GCA_001684025.1 Candidatus Glomeribacter gigasporarum
TAAAAGATTGTGTTATAAAATAGTATTATATATAGAAGAAGATGATGGATATTGCTGGATCTATAAAACCCAAAATTTAAAAAATAATATTTTGAATTTAATCTACTGGTGTAATTGTCGTATTGAGCTTGGAAAATGTAAAATAAAAATTTCAGATATCAATAAACTTCTACTTAACTAAAATGATATGATTGTCACAGAGCAATAAACATTAAAATATCAACAACAAGCAATTTAATTCAAGTTAATTACTTACACTCTATTTTACATAAGTATCCTATACATATTTCAACAACTCA
>LXRJ01000756.1 GCA_001684025.1 Candidatus Glomeribacter gigasporarum
AAACGCGATGGATATGATGTTGATTTTCAAGGAATAATTAGAAAAATCAAAACAAAAGATAACAAATTTATTTATTATATTAAAAATTTAGATGGATTTGAAAACGAAGATTATCTAGGTAAAAAAATATTATTTTATTTTTTATTTTTAATGTTGTTTGTTTTATTATATTTAAAATCTTTAATTTCTTTAGAAATTCCTGAAAAAGACATTATTAAGTTCATAAAAAAAACAAAACCATTTATTTATGACGAATCTGATCTCAATAATCAACTTTAAGTTCAATTTTATAAA
>LXRJ01000759.1 GCA_001684025.1 Candidatus Glomeribacter gigasporarum
AATATTTCGGCCATCGCTACTGATTTTTATATTAATTTTATCACCAGAATAAAGAACAATAGGATCAGATGTAGTTAAAACTGGTATTAATACTGTTAATAAAGATTTAATAGACCGATAAACTGCATTTTCATTATTTGCTTTGGTTATATTTTCTATAGTATTTTCCTTTGGCTCTACGACTTGGTTAATATTAAATAAAACTATTGGCAAATATTGACTTATTTGATCATTAATAGTTTTGTATTGTTTTTCAACTAAATATTCTCGAATCATATGTAAATCTATAGCTG
>LXRJ01000008.1 GCA_001684025.1 Candidatus Glomeribacter gigasporarum
CCACAGCGGGGTCCGCAGCTTCCCCTGGGCCAGGTTCAAAAACGGGGACAAATGCCTCCAAATACAAAACGGCCTTAAGTCCATACGTAAGGCCAGTCTACACCTCGTGTGTTTCTACCCATACGGGGCGCGGGCATAGCCCAGGTAGGCGATTTTATAATATTTATTGTATGGGTAGAGGGAGGGAAACTATGATTGCTCTGAAAGTCACCACGGTAGGCGCTTGCGTAGGTTTCATTCTGCCGAAAGAAGCGACGGCTCGGCTGAAAGTCCAGAAAGGAGATAAAGTCTATCTGACCGAGGCCCCAGACGGCAGCTACCGTTTGACCGCTTATAACCCTGATTTTGAACGCCAAATGCGCTTGGCCGAAGCCATTATGCGCCAAGATCGTGATCTTCTGCATGCCTTAGCCCAGTGAACACTTGGCGCTGGCTCAGCCCAGAGGTGGTGTATGCCATTCATGACCGGCAATTGGCTGAGCATGGCGGTCAAGAGGGAGTGCGGGATGCCGATGCTATTGCGTCGGCCTTGGCTCGACCTCAAAACAAAGCGGTCTATGGACAATCTGATATCGCTGATTTAGCAGCAGCGTATGCCTATGGACTTTCCAAAAATCATGGTTTTATCGATGGCAACAAACGCACAGCCTGGGTAGCCACGCGTTTGTTTCTGGTGGACAACCCTCATGAATTACATTTTGATCCCGTAGAAGCTGTCAGAGTCATGGAAAACGTGGCCGCTGGCATATGTTCAGAACAACAGCTCGCCGAGTGGTTTCGGCAATGTATTGTGAATACATGACGGGTGGCTTGGATGAAAGTCGCCATAGTGGTCGGAACGTGCATGTTTAGGTCACGTTTTTAGGACGTTGAACCAGAATATAAATCGGCTTGACTGCGGAACATCTGATAATACTTGCCCTTCTTTTCCATCAGCACTTCGTGCGCGCCTGCTTCTATAATTTGTCCCGCGTCTATCACAATGATCCGGTCAGCAAAGCGCGCCAGAGCAAGCCGGTGGCTGACGATGAGCGCAGACCGATTGACGGTCAGCGCCATGATCACTTGCATCAGTTTTCTCTCCGCCTCAGGATCGAGCGATGACGTGGGTTCGTCGAAGACCAGCAAATCCGCTTCTTCTACATGAATCATTGCACGAGCAATGGCTAAACGCTGCCACTGACCGCCCGATAGCGCCATGCCGCCTTCGATTTCGGCTGTGAGCGGCTTATCCAACATGCTTTGGAGAAAATCTAGCCCAATAAGGTGGAGCGCTTCTCTTGCCCGTGCACCCTCTTCACTGACCATATTGTCCAAAGTATTGAGTGGAAAGCAGGCAAAATCCTGAAAAACGCCAACGATGCGCGGTTTGCGGCCGGATACGTTCCATTGAATCGAGCCAGCAGTCGGCGGGTAAAAACCACAGATCAGCTTGATCAGGGTGCTTTTTCCCGATCCATTCTCGCCGACCACCGCAATCGTCTCACCGGACTGGATAGATAAGTTGATCTTATTCAGCGCTGCTGTGTTCGCGTCACGATACCGAAAATGAAGCTGGTTAAGCCGGAGCCGTATCGATGAATGTATAGGTAAGGACGAATAGTCCGCTGAAGGCGTTCCAGGATGATCGACGAGTTGGCGATACGGTTGGATCGCGTAGGAGGCGCCCAACATGTCCCCATAGCTATAAATGATGGCGGCCAGCCCAACTCTCAATTGCAGGACAGAGGTGATAAACATCGTTAAATCGCTGATACCTACTATTTGTTTGGTATACCAATTTACGGTTACGCAAAAAGGAATGATCAATACAAAACTGGATAATAAGGACATTAAGATGACTGCCCAGCCATTTCGCTTTCGAGCTGCGATCACGTCATGCAGATATCGGTTGTAATGACGGGTCCACTGCTTCAAGAGACCTTTTCGCATCCGGTACATTCTTAAGTCTTTTGCATATTCAGGCTGAGTTAGAATGCGTTCAAAAATACGCAAAATATTGAACGTTGAAGCGTGATAAGCTTGCACATCCCAGCTCCGCCGTTCCGCTCTAGCTCGCACCCGGATCAGCGGGGCAAGACCTAGCACAGTCACGCAAGGAATCCACCAGGCAATATGGCCTGTCAATATCAGAACAGGAATCAGGGTGACGGTGCCAAACCCAACCCCAAATGCGTGCGTGACGAACTCGGTCAATTTATCAGCGGAATGACTCGCAAGAATGGCTGTTTCCCGTAAAGTTGGGTCTTCATGAATCCCCATATCCGGGTAATTCGAGATAAAGCGGTTGACGTCCCGCTTGATCTTCATCCGAAGGCGGTCTTTAAGGGTATCCAGCATAAAGCTGGAGAGCGCATGCACTGCTTCCTCAAATCCGCTGAGCAGCACATAGGCAATGAGGATCAACAGAACACTGGCCAGCGTCTGTCCCTGTGATACTTGCTCAATGAGTTGCGCGCCGAGATAGATCAATACACCCGGCACGAAGGCAGTGACGAGATTGGCAAGAACAGTCAGATAAAAAGCGCCCGGTGAAGGCGCGCGTAACAGGACGAGGATTTGAAGATAGCGGCGCAACGTTTCGGGGATGTGCATAAAGCCTTTATCATCACGGCACTCTATGCGCTTATCAGCGCATCTCGGAACTGGCGGCCTGTTCGCGCTGGATTCCCAAAAGGGGGGATTTTTACTGTGATGTCGATGGCTTGTGTCCAACAGGTTTTAAGCGATCACCTGATTTCCCAGCTCATCCGGTTGGTGTAGGACCAAATGCCGCATCCGGGCACATGTCTCTTGCATCACATGGACATTATGAATACAGGCGAGCGGATAATAAAATCCGGCTTTTTGTTTAAACAAAAAATGCAGATAGGCGCGGCTGTAACGCTGGCAAGTTTGGCACGTGCACCCTTCCATGACCGGCTTCTCATCGTGCGCATACTGGGCCTTTTTAATCAGGATTCGGCCCTTGGGTTCTGTGCTCTCAAACCGCAGCCAGCCGTCGATCACACGCCATTCGCCGCAGTAAAGCGCGCCGTGACGCGCATTGCGAGTGGGCGCCACGCAGTCGAAGATATCCGCACCGTGCGCGACGACTTCAATCAAATCCTGAGGCGCAAGCCCTACCCCCATCGGGTAGCGTATCTTGTGCTCAGGCAACAGCGGTCGGACCCAATCAATCACCGTACAGGTCTGTTCAGGTATGGGGCCAATCGATTCTCCTCCGATGCCAATGCCATCCAGGTCAGCTTCAACGATAAAGCGCGCGCTTTGTTCACGTAGCGCTCGAAAGTAGCCGCCCTGGACAATGCCGAACAGGGCTTGGCGATATCCATAAGCAGAATAAGGCGAACGGCTATGCATTTCTTTCGCTTGCATTAACCAGCGATGAGTGCGCTGCATGCCAGCAATAATCGCTTCCCTGCCTGCCGATTCTGCGACACAGTCATCAAAGGCCATGATGATATCGGCTCCAATCATTTGTTGCGTTTCAATCGAGCGCTGGGGCGTCATATGAATGGGCTGTCCCGTGCCTGGATGCTTGAAATGCGCCCCGTTTTCGTCGATTCGACAATGCTTTGCGCGTGTCAGACTGAACACCTGAAAACCGCCACTATCTGTGAGCATCGGACCATCCCATCCCATAAACCGGTGCATACCACCACTCGCCTGAATCACCGCCATGCCTGGATTGACCAACATATGATAGGTATTGCCGCCAAGAATAATTTGGCTGCCGGCGGCGGCTAAATCTTCAGGTGACAGATGATTGACAAAAGCCCGTGTTCCAACCGGCATGAACGCAGGCGTGAGAACTTCTCCATGCGGCGTGGTGATCTTGAGCACACGGGCGTGATTATGGCGCGCCCTTCGGACAATTTCCGTCGCGAAGGCGTTTGCGTTTGCTTTGGATAGAGGATATGGATTCATTGAGCAGCCTTTTGATTATGAACAGAATATAACGTATGCTCGCGCATATAAGAACCCTTATCGTCATTTATCGCTAGGATGCGCGATTCTATTGTTGAGAATGATTGAGATCAGTATCATTTTCATGGCTATGATGACGATGAAATGATCTGTTTGCCGGTTGGCCGGTTGGCCGGTTGGCCGGTTGGCCGGTTGTCTTCGGTATTGTGCCGTATAAAGCGCAGCAGCTTAAAAATCGTGATGAAATGTGGCAAGGTTTATCTGATCGGCGCTGGACCAGGCGACGCTGACCTACTGACGGTAAAAGCCGCGCGCTTAATTGGCCAGGCCGATACGATATTGATAGATGATCTTGTGAACCGTGACGTCCTGCAGTATGCGTGCGCCGATGCCGAGGTCATCCACGTTGGAAAACGCGGCGGCCGCGCATCAACGCCTCAAGAACACATTTATCAATTATGTCTTGAACGCGTCGGGGCAGGTAAAGACGTTGCACGGTTAAAAGGCGGAGACCCTTTCCTTTTTGGACGAGGAGGCGAAGAACTATTCACTTTGCGGCGGGCGGGGATTGTCGTTGAAGTCATCAGCGGCTTAACTTCCGGCATTGCAGTCCCGGCCGCACTCGATATTCCCCTTACCTACCGTCATATCGCTCAAACTGCCACTTTCGTCACCGGCGCGACCTCTGGCAATGATGAGGTTTGCTGGCGCTCAATGGTAGAACTGTCGGGCACTCTGGTCATCTACATGGGGATAAGCCGCATTGAACATATTACGCAACAACTGCTCACGAGCGGTTTAGACCCTGATATGCCAGCGGCAGCCATCCAAAATGGAACCTTGGCTGGACAACGCTTCCTCCTCTCAAGAGTCTGCACACTGGCTGCCGATATTCGAGCAGCCAAGCTCCAGTCGCCCGCCATTATCATCATTGGCAGCGTGGTCAGTCTAGCGCATCCGTGACTCCAAATGACTTTTCATAGCAAAGCCGAATAACATGGACTTGCAAACCACTTGGGTGGCTTTATCGTTGGCTTTCGCGCTTGGCGTCCGCCACGGGCTTGATCCGGATCATCTCATCGCCATTGATAATCTCACACGTTATAACGCCTCTATGCGGCCGTTGCTTGCGCGCTGGTGTGGTTTTTTCTTTGCTATGGGTCATGGAACGGTTGTTTCTTGCGCCGCGCTTCTTTTTTCGCGCTTGGGCGAAGCGACTTTACTTCCTGATTGGTTGGAATGCCTAGGCGCATTCTTTACCATCGGTTTATTGTTCGCGCTCGGTCTAGCCAACTTGTATAGCGCACTGAGCGCCCGGCCAGGTGATATGTATCAGCAAATTGGCTGGCGTGCATCGATCTTCAACAATCTGTTACGTGTATCGAATCCTTGGCTGATCAGCGGCGTTGGGGCTGGCTTTGCGATCTCGTTTGATACGATGAGCCAGGCCAGTCTTTTGGGTCTTGTCGCTGCTCAGGGCGCGGGCTGGGGGCTTGCAGTGGCTGSSGCACTCACCTTTACCATCGGCATGATGACGCCCGACACTTTTAACGGGCTAATCATGGGCCAAGTGATTGCGGGCCCATCTAATGGGTCAGCCAGAGCCAGACGCATCATTTCAATCATCGTTTCATTGCTAAGCTTGGCAGGAGCCGCCTATCAGCTGGCGAATTGGCTCGCGCCATCGGCATTCAAGTTAAGCGATGCCGCTGAATTAGGGATTAGCATCCTATTGGTCACGGCCGCCTTCGCCTGTTACGTGGCTATCCATCTCAGCCAGAGAGCGCACCGATGACAAAGACAGATCAGCGGCCAGCCGCGGCGATTGAGATTGCTGTTTTGTCGCATGCGGATACCGATCTTGTTACTATGCGCAAAGCCGAGGCGTCCCTTAACGGCGTCGCCCTCAATGTGCATTGCCTGTCATTGCAGCAAGTCGGCTCACACGACGCGATGACCACGTGGCTAGACACATACGGCATTCGTATGCAGATTATCATTGTGCGGTTGCTTGGACGCCCCGATGGCCTACCGGGATTGGCCACGCTCAATGAACGCGCTCATGGCAATCACTTTGCCCTCATTACGCTCAGCGGCACAGGGGCGCTTGATCCGGAACTCAATAAACTATCGAATGTGCGCCCAGATATCCTGCACGGCGTGAATGCCTACTGGCAAGCAGGCGGTGTTGATAATGCGGTGCAATGTCTGCGTTATCTGTCCGATAAGCTGCTGCATACAGCGCGCGGGTATAAACCGCCGCAAAGGTTGCCTGATCACGGCATGTATTTTCCGAATCTGCCTGTTGAGCGCACGCTTGAATATTCCCAAGCACAGCACAATTCTGGCCAACCAGTGATCGGCATTCTGTTCTACCGGGCACATTGGACAAGCGGTCACTTAAACTTCATCGATACCTTGGTCAACACATTTGTGCGGCGCGGCATCGATGTTATACCGATCTTTACCCACTCATTACGCAACGTTGACGGCGATGGTTTTCCAGTCGCATTACGTCTGTTCGAGCAGGCGGGCGGCATCGATGTGCTGGTGAATACGACGGCATTTGCAGTCGCTGATGCGCGTTCTGCAGTACCTGGCAGCGCATCCCCCCATCTTGACCGCCCTGGCGTATTTGAACAGTTTGGCGTGCCCGTGTTGCAAGCGCTCATCAGCAGCATGACCCGCGAACAATGGCAGCAATCAGCGCGCGGCCTCAATCCGCTGGATACAGCGATGAATGTCGCCCTGCCGGAATTCGATGGACGCATTATCAGCGTCCCAGTGTCGTTTAAAACAAAGCTCGAATCCAGCCAAGAGGGGGGTACGCATTATGAAGTGTTGCCCGACCGCGCTGAACGGCTCGCTGACCTTGCGATGCGTTTTGCGTGTTTGCGCCAAACGCCAAACGCCCATAAGCGGATCGCGTTCATTTTTACCAATGCGAGCGGCAATGCAGCGCAGATCGGCAATGCCGTTGGACTCGATGCGCCCGCATCACTGATGAAGATTCTGCATGCGATGCAAGCGCACGGCTATCGGATCGAAGGATTGCCCGACACGAGCGATCAATTGATGCAGCGGCTGATTCATCAAGGCAGCTACGACGAAGATTTCCTCACCGCTGAGCAGATGCGGGCTGCGGCCGCGCGCGTACCCGCCGATCAATACGCGCAATGGTTCGATGCGCTGCCCGCCGAACCGCGCCGGAAAATGCTCGACCAATGGGGGGCGCCGCCAGGCGCCGCCTATGTGGATGAGAACGGCGATCTGATCATGGCCGGCTTAGCATTTGGCCATGCGTTCGTGGCATTGCAACCGCCGCGCGGTTATCAAATGGATGCAGATGCGATCTACCATCAGCCCGATCTTGCGCCCACCCATCACTACTATGCGTTCTATCGATGGTTGCGCGATATCTGGCGCGCCAGTGCGATTGTCCATATCGGCAAGCATGGCACCCTGGAATGGTTGCCGGGTAAAGGGGTCGGCTTGTCGGAAAACTGCTTTCCCGATGCGTTGTTGGCGGATATGCCGTTGTTTTATCCGTTTATCGTCAATGATCCTGGTGAAGGTTCGCAGGCGAAACGGCGCGGCCATGCGGTGGTCGTGGATCACCTGATGCCCTCGATGACCACTGCGGATACCTATGGCCCGCTGGCGGAACTGACGCAGTTGATTGACGAATATTATCGGGTCGAAGCGCTTGATCCGCAAAAAGTGCCGTTGCTCCAACAGCAGATCGGAGATTTGATCAAACAAGCGCGACTCGATACGGACTTGGGCTTGCTGCGCCGGTATCCGCATCACGATGCGCATGAGCGCACTGCCCCTGCTCACTGCGCCGATATGGCCAGCGCTGATTTTACGCACCTGCTCGAAGACATCGACGGGTATCTGTGCGAACTCGGCAGCGCACAAATTCGTGACGGGCTGCACACACTCGGCGAAAGCCCGGCGGGCGAGTCATTCATTGACCTCATTTGCGCAATAACGCGACTCTCGAATTTCGATTCACCCAGCCTGCCCGAATCGATCGCGCACGCCTTTGAGATCGATTGGCCCGCCTTGCAAGCAGACAAAGGCTTGCGCCTTAGCATCGATACAACCGCGCTGGCGGCCATCACGCAGCGCCCACTCCATACACATGCGGACGCAATCGAAGCGATCCTCGCGTGTGCGCGCGCATTGATGGCTGACTTTCATGCACGGCATTTCGACCCCGAATCAATCGATGCCAGCATTGCTGCCGCGTTGCGCCGTCCGGCGACCGAAACGCTGCGTCATGTGCTGCGCTTCGTTGCGACAACGTTGGTCCCGAATCTGCACCGCACCCGCGATGAAATCGGCCATCTACTCGACGGACTGAACGGCAACCATGTGCCCGCTGGCCCGAGCGGCGCGCCCACGCGCGGGATGGCGCACGTGCTTCCGACCGGACGCAATTTCTATTCTGTTGACCCGCACGCGATTCCATCGATGGCGGCGGTACGGATCGGCGAGCGCCTCGCGGATGAAGTGCTGCGCCGTCATCTCGACGAGCACGGCGGTTATCCGGAGTCCATCGGCATCAGCATATGGGGCACCAGCACGATGCGCACGCACGGCGACGATATCGCCGAAGCGCTCGCATTGCTGGGCGTGAAGCCGGTATGGCAGGCTGAAAGCCGCCGAGTCACCTGTTTCACCGTGATTCCGCTGGCGCAACTGGGCCGCCCGCGCATCGATGTGACGGTGCGGATCAGTGGCTTTTTCCGCGATGCGTTCCCGCATCTGATTGGGTTTGTCGACGATGTGATACAGCATGTCGCGCAACTCGATGAACCGTGCGAGTTGAATTTTGTCCGTAAGCATTATCTCGACGAAATACACTGCGCTCTGCAAGCGCCGCTGCCTGCCGAAACCTTAAAACGCCGCGCGCTCTATCGGATTTTTGGTTCGAAGCCGGGCAGTTATGGCGCTGGCATCCTGCCGTTGATTCAGGAACAGAACTGGCAAAGCCGCGACGACCTCGCGCGCGCCTATATTGAATGGGGCGGCTATGCGTATACACGCGACGAATATGGGGTTAAGGCGCACGACATATTTCGCGCACGGCTCGCCCGTGTCGACATCGCGCTGCATAATCAAGACAATCGTGAACATGACATTTTCGATAGCGATGACTATCTCCAGTTTCATGGCGGCATGATCGCAGCAATTCACGGCCTCACCGGCCGCCGCCCGCGTCACTATTTCGGCGACACCCATGACCCAGCCCGTCCCCAAGTACGCGATCTGAAGCAAGAAGCGCTGCGCGTGTTCCGCTCGCGGGTGGTGAATCCCAAGTGGCTCGCGAGCATCCAGCGGCACGGTTACAAAGGCGGCCTTGAACTCAATGCGACCGTTGATTATTTGTTCGGCTATGACGCAACCGCCGATATCCTTGACGATTGGATGTATGAAAATGTCGCACAGGCATATGCGCTTAACCCAAATATCCAGCGTTTTCTGACCGCCAGCAATCCGTGGGCGCTCTACGCGATGACTGAACGCCTGCTCGAAGCGGCGCAACGCGGCCTCTGGAAAAAGCCCGCCGACGAGATGTTGGGCGCGCTGACGCAATTGCATCTCGACACTGAAGCGCTGCTCGAAGCGCGTGGCGAATGACGAGGGTAAATGATACGGAGCGACATAGCCCAATGAGCCCGATTTTTCCATTCGCCGCGATTGTCGGCCAAGACAAGCTCAAGCGAGCGCTCTTGCTGTGCGCGGTCAATCCGTCGCTTTCCGGCGTGTTGATTCGCGGTGACAAAGGCACCGCAAAAAGCACGGCTGCGCGCGGATTGCGTGAGCTATTGGCGCCGATCCGACGCGTGCCCGGCTGCCCGTACAATTGCGCGCCGGGTGAAGCACTCGCGTATTGCCCGGTGTGCAGTGCGGATCATGTCGATACATTCAGCCATGCATCCCTTGCGCCAGCGCCGTTTGTGAACCTGCCGCTGGGCGCGACCGAGGACCGCGTACTGGGGAGTCTCGATCTCGAGCGCGTCTTAAAAGAAGGCAAGCGTGCGTTTCAGCCCGGTTTGCTCGCCTCTGCGCATCGCGGCATCTTATATATCGATGAAGTGAATCTGCTGGCTGATCACTTAGTGGATTCGCTGCTCGACGTCGCTGCGATGGGACAACACACTGTTGAACGTGAAGGTTTATCACTCAGTCATCCAGCGCATATTACCCTGCTTGGCACGATGAACCCCGAAGAAGGCGAGCTGCGTCCGCAGTTGCTCGACCGCTTCGCGATGATGGTGGATGTCGCCGCGCCAAACACGCCGACATTGCGCACCGAGGTCGTTCGGCGGCGGCTGGCATTTGAAGCCAACCCGGCTGGCTTCATCGCACAATGGCAGCCGCAAACCGACACCTTGCGCAAGCGAGTGCAGTCAGCACGCAACCGCCTGTGCTCGGTGAACTTGCCTGATTCGTTGCTCGAATGGGTCAGCGAATTGTGCTGCCGACTCAGTGCGATGAGTCTGCGCGCGGATATCACTTTGAACAAAGTCGCGCGCACCCATGCCGCATTTGCGGGCCGTGATACGGTCAACCAGGAAGATATCGCGGTAGCGGCTGAACTGGCGCTGCCGCATCGGCAACGCCGTAAGCCATTTGAACAGCCAGAGCTGGCCCAGGAACGCCTGAATGAGGCGTTAACAGATGCGAGGGAGCGTCAATTAACCGCTTCGTCTTCTGCACCGCCGCAGCCACCCGAAGCAAATGCGAGTGGGGCGAACGATGATTCAGATGAACCTGATTCGAAAGCATCTGAGGATGAAACACGCACCGGCTCAGACGCGCCGCACTCATCTAACGAGATCACCGTTTTTGCCACGCATGAACCCATCGCTGCCGCCAAACTACGCGTTGCGGCACACGGTGCGCCCGGCGCCGAAGGCCGCCGCAGTCTAGCGCCTGCAGCGGCGCGCGGTGTGTACACTCGCGCTGTCGCGTCGCCGCAGCCACGGCATCTCGCAGTCGACGCGACGCTGCGCCATGCCATCCTGCGTGCGCCTGACCAGTTACATATTACGCGCGAAGATCTGCATGACAAGGTCGTAACGGGCCGGCGGGCGCATCTGATCTTGCTGGTTGTTGACGCCTCCGGGTCGATGGCTGCGCGCCGCCGCATGGAGGCAGTCAAGCGTTGCGCGCTCGGTTTGCTGCACGATGCGTATCGCTGCCGTGATGCGGTTGGGATGATCGCGTTTCGGGGCGGACAGGCTGAGCTCGTGCTGCCGCCGACCCGCAATGTGGAGCTTGCTAAGCCGGCGCTTGATGCCTTGCCGACAGGCGGACGTACGCCGCTTGCCCAAGCGCTCGAATTGACCATTTCCACCCTATCACAAGCATCACCGGCGCATGCCTCGCCGCACCCCCATTTAAAGCCGCTGGTCGTATTGCTCAGTGATGGCCGCTCGAATGTGCGATCAACCAATGCACAGGACGGTAGTGATCCTTGGCAACACGTGCTCACCGCTGCTGAACGTTTCGCTGAACTTGGCGTGAGCGCGCTCGTGCTCGATACCGAACAAGGCGCGATGCGGCTAAATCGTGCACAAGCCATCGCAGCCGCGATGCGCGCCGAGTATCTGCGCCTCGACGAATGGACGGGGCAGATGCTCACCGTTACGATACGAGAGCGGCTATGCTAATGCCGGATTACGGAATCGTTGTGGCAGGSCMCGGCAGCCGTGACGCAGACGGCGTGCGCGAATTTGAGGCCCTAGTCGAGCTCATTCGCATGCGCGCATCCAAGCGTATCGTGCGTCATGGTTATTTGGAGTTTGCATTGCCAACGATTGACGTCGCGGTGCGCGATGCGCTTCACTCCGGCGCACACCATATTGTGATCGCGCCTGGCGTGCTATTTGCGGCGGCGCACGCAAAAAATGACATGCCAACCGAATTACGCTGGCTGCAACACACATTTCCCAAAGCGAAGTTTTCGTTCGCCACCGCGCTCGATCTGCATCCGAAGCTGCTTCAGTTATGCGCACAACGCGTCATCGAAGCGGAAGGCGCGGCGCTGGCAAAGTACAGTGAAGGCGTTGCGCGCAGTCAGGCGTGTCTGGTCGTTGTCGGACGCGGCACGTCCGATCCGGACGCCAATTCCGAGGTTTCAAAGCTAGCGCGTATGCTTGAAGAAGGTCTGGGCTTCGGCGCTTCCTTTGTCTGCTATGCGGGGACTGCAAAGCCGAAAGTCGCAGACGGTTTGCGCGCCGCCGCCCGAGTCGGTTATCGGCGGCTGGTCGTGCTGCCGTATTTTTTGTTCGATGGCATACTGGTTAAGCGCATCTATGCTGCCGCCGACGCGTTGCGCAAGCGTCATCCTAAGCTTGAGATTCTGTCTGCCGGCTATCTTGGAGCACATCCGGATGTGGCTGATATATTGCTTGAACGCGCAGCGGAAGGCGCCAGCGGCCAGGCCGCGATGAATTGCGCGTTGTGCCAATATCGCGCGCCGATTGTCGGCTTCGAGCAGCACGTCGGTATGCCGCAGCGCGCGCATCATCTAAAAGTGCGCGGCCTGGCTAACCAAAATAACCAGAATGAAATGCCTGCTGAGAGGGTGGCGAACCGTCCGTATGAACCTCATCCAATCGAAACGGAAAGCATGCGGATGATTGATGCGGGACGCGACTGGTCGCGCTTTTCGGTAAACGACGCACGGGTGTTAAAGCGGCTGGTGCACACGAGCGGTGACTTTAGCATCGTCGAAGACATCTTTATTTCAGCCGGCGCAGCCGACATCGGCATGCGCGCGCTGCTGCGCTGCCAGCGCGTGATCACCGATGTGACGATGGTGCGGGCCGCCCTTAAACAAGCGCTGCTTGCGCAGCTCGGCATTGAAGCATGGTGCAGCGTCCATGACAAAGCCACTTCCATCCTCGCGCAAACGCACGGCTTGACGCGCTCAGCCGCCGGTATCCGGCGGGCCTGGGAGCGATTTGGCAACGACGCGATTATCGCCATCGGTGACGCTCCAACCGCCGTGACAGAAGCCGTGCGTCTGGTTGAACAGCAGGGCTGGCGGCCGCAATTAATCGTCGGTTTGCCGGTCGGCTTCGTCGGCGCGGCGGAATGCAAAGCCGCATTGCGTAACACGATACAGGTGCCGCGTATCACCAATCGTGGTACGCGCGGCGGCTCGCCGTGGGCAGCAACCGTCATCAATGCGCTGATGATCAGCGCGGTCGATTTGATCGCCGCATCGGGCMAAGCCGCAGCCGCGCGCGCGCTCGGGGAGGCGTTGTGAAAGCGCGCCGCTGCTACGATCTTGCCGTACTTGCGCCGAACGGATTAAGGCGAGGGTATACGACTGGCACGTGCGCCGCCGCAGCGGTTAAGGCCGCGCTTGGTTGGCTGTTGCACGGCCTGCGCAAGCCGTCGGTTGCAGTCAGCTTGCCTGATTCTGATTACTTTCTCACTCTCCCGATACAATCGGTGAGTTGGTCTGCGCCCGGCGTCGCACACGCTGAGGTGGTCAAGGACGGTGGCGATGATCCTGATAACACGCACGGCGCGACGTTGTTCGCAAGCGTATCGATCAATGCCCGCGGCATACTGCGTTTTTTCGCTGGACAGGGAGTAGGCACGGTCACGAAACCGGGCCTGCGCATTGCAGTCGGCGAACCGGCGATCAACCCCATGCCGCGCCGGATGATCCGCCAAGCCATCGATGAGATGCTCAAAGGCCATGCTGATCCAGGCTTTGATGTGCGGCTCGGCTGCCTCGGGGGTGAAACGATTGCGCGCAAAACTTTCAACCCGCGTTTGGGTATCGTCGGCGGCCTCTCGATTTTGGGAACAACGGGCATCGTCGAACCGATGTCGCTGGCGGCTTGGATGGCGTCAATCGAAGTCTATATCCGCGTTGCGCTGAGCGACCACGCACCCGCGATTGCATTGATGCCGGGCAAGATCGGCCGTGAGTATGCGCTCAGCGTATTGGATTTACCCGATGCGCGCATTGTGCAAATCGCAAACTTCGTCGGCCCGTCTCTCGAATTCGTGCAGCAAACGTTATGCGAAGCGGGGCGTCATCTAAAGACGCTTTGGTTGCTTAGCCATCCCGGTAAGCTCGTTAAAGTGCTGGACGGTCACTGGGACACGCATTCGAGCAAAAGCACGATGGCGATGTCCGCGGTCGCGCGTATGGCGGTGGAGCACGGTATGCCCCGCGCGCGTGTCACACAAATTGAACAAGCGAACACAATGGAAAACGTCGTGACAATCTTGAGCGACGATCCACTGCGTGCGCGGCAGCTATGGTGCGAGATAGAACGGCGCATTGCGGCGCTGATACGCGAACGCGTGCCGCGTGCGGATCGAATTGCCGTCCGTCTGTTTGACATGCAAGGCTTACCGCTAGGAGCGTCCGCATGAGCGCGCTCGGACCATTCTACGGGATCGGCGTGGGTCCAGGCGAAAGCGGGTTGATTCCCGTTGCAGCAATCGCTGCGTTGCGCGCGGCGGATGTCATCTTTACGCCACGCGCCGCGCATGTGACCGAATCGCTCGCCCGCCAATGTCTGGGTGATCTCGCATTGCCGCCGTCGCGCTTTCGCGAAGTCAGTTTTCGGATGCAGCCGGATCGATCACTGCTTGGCGATCAATACCTCACGCTCGCGCAAACCCTCTCCGATGAATTGCGCGCGGGCCGCACCGTGGCCTATCTGACAATCGGCGATCCCTTAACGTATTCGACTTATGGCTATTTACTCGCCACCTTGCGCGATTTTGAACCGGCGCTGCGTTATCGCACCTTCCCAGGCATTACCAGCTTCGCAGCCACCGCAGCGGCGCTCTCCTGGCCGCTGGGCGAAGGCAAGGAGCGCATTCTGATCCTGCCTTGTCCAGACGATCTGGACGCGCTGAAACAGGATATCGACACGCATGATGTGGTTATACTGATGAAAATCGGCAAGCGTTTGCCACGCGTGCTCGATCTGCTCGCTAGATTAGAGCTGCTTGAGCACTGTGCCTTTGGTCATCGCGTCGGGCTAGACGGCGAGCTGCTTTGTGCTCACTTGAGCGATCTTCAGCCGACCGGCATGACTGGTTATCTGTCAACCCTGCTGATCCGGCGAGAAAGACCAAGCAGATGAAAGTCTATTTCATCGGCGCTGGCCCTGGCGCCATTGATCTCATTACGTTACGCGGCATGCGCATTTTGCAGGATGCGCGGATGGTGCTCTACGCAGGCTCGCTTGTCCCAATCGATCTACTCGAATACTGCCGGGCCGATGCGGAGATTGTCGATACCGCCAAGCTCAATCTTGGCGAACAGACCGCCTACTATGCGCGTGCGTGTGCGTCCAATATCGATGTAGCACGTCTGCATTCTGGCGATCCCTCGATCTATGGCGCGACTGCCGAGCAGATGCGTCATCTTGAGCAGCTCGGCATAGACTATGAAATCGTGCCAGGCGTGTCATCGTTCAGCGCTGCGGCCGCTGCCCTTGGGGCGACCTTGACGCGACCCGAAGTGTCGCAATCCATTGTCCTCACGCGCGTCTCAGCGCGCGCCTCCGCTGTGCCAGCAACCGAAGCGATTGCACAATGGGCGCAGCATCGCGCGAGTATGTGCATTTTTCTATCCGGACCGCATCTGAAGAAAATTATCGCCGATTTGTCGCTGCATTATCCGCTGGACACGCCGGTTGCATTAGTCCACCGCGTCAGTTGGCGCGATGAGCGCATCCATCGCAGCACGCTTGGCAAACTGCTCTCGGAAGTGCGAATGAAGGATTGGCAACTGACCACGCTATTGCTGGTTGGGCAGACGCTTGAGAAACGGAGCGGTGTGGCGTCGAGCCTGTATGCAGCATGCTTCACCCATCGCTTCAGGCGTGCGACGGTGCGCAGACGACGGATCAGATAATGCGTATCAGTGACAACCTACCCCAACTCGGCATCTGGCTTGTGCGTGAGCGCAGTTTGCCGCTTGGCGAGCATCTGCGCGACGCGTTGGGTGGTGTCTTGTGTATGCCTTGGCTACAGGGCGCGCATGATAGGGGCCAGGGCGCTTGTGGTTTAAACGGCGTGCCGCAACGCGAGCGGTTTCGCGCCGTATTTCACGTGTACAAGCAGTGGGTGCTCGTGATGGCAACGGGCATCGCGGTGCGTCTACTCGACGGCTTGCCGCGCAGCAAGCACAGTGACCCGGCAGTCGTCGTGCTCGATGAAACCGCACGCTATGCGGTGTCGCTGCTGGCGGGACACGAAGGCGGTGCGAATCAGCTCACTTACCGTTTAGCACAAATCACGGGAGCAGTACCGATCGTGACGACTGCCACCGAAGCGCTGAAGCCCATCACGATCGGCATCGGTTGTCGGCGCGGCGCGGGCGTCGAACAAATCGACGCAGCGGTAAAGCGCGCGCTTAGCGGACGCTCGATCGAAGCAGTACGTGAAGTCGCGACAATCGACCTAAAAGCGAACGAACCGGGACTCCAGGCCTTCTGCGCGCGCCATGCTTTGCCATTGCGCGTCTTCACGCATGCGCAGATCGCTGCCCGCCCGTGGACAACGCACCCATCCGGATGGGTGCGCGATCAGATTGGACTCGATGGTGTCTGCGAACCGTGTGCGTTGCTTGCCTCAGTCCGCGGCCGGCTCGCGGTCGCGAAAACCGCGTTGGATGGCGTGGCGGTGGCGGTGGCTGAAGACGTGACTGAATGGATGAATGGATGAGATGACGAGCGGCATCTTAAACCTTATCTCTGTCGGGCCTGGCGATGCTGAACTGGTTGCGCCGCAAGCGGTCGATGCGCTGCGCGCAAGCGACATCATCGTCAGTTACAGCCTCTATTTGCAATGGGTGGCGCCGTGGATTAAGGGTAAGCAAATTCGCACTCTGCCATTAACACAGGAGCGTGAACGCGCCCGCATCGCGCTCGTTTTCGCGCGTGCTGGGCGGCGCGTCGCGCTGGTGTCAAGCGGTGATATCGGCGTTTATGCCATGGCAGCGCTGCTCTTTGAACAGATGGATGAGTCGGATACGTTTGATGTGCGGATCACGCCAGGCATTACTGCGGCCAATGCCTGTGCGTCGCTGCTCGGTTCACCGCTGTCGCACGACTTTGCAACGCTCAGCCTATCGGATCGGCTGTGCCCGTGGCAATGGATCGAGCAGCGCGCGCGCCACATTGCGCAAGCTGACCTCGCAGCCGTACTGTACAACGTGCAAAGTGCGCAGCGTCCAGACGGCATCTACAAAATCCTGCGCATCATGCTCGAACATAAACGCGCCGATACGTGGTGCGGCGTGGTGCGCAATGCCTATCGCCAAGATCAACAGGTCAACATCATGCCGCTTGGTGAGCTACCACCCAAGCGGCAGTTTGATATGCTGACCACTATCGTGATTGGCAATCGCTTCACGCAACGCAAACGTCAATGGATTTATACCCCGCGCGGGTACAGCGGTTGGGATGAGAAACGGACGCTAGATAATGCTGCGGGTGATGCGGTCATCAGTACGGCGCAGGCAAATTCCCACCCGTTAGTTAATCAGCCAGTATCCGCGCCAAGCAACGCGGTCTGGGTATTTTCCGGCACCAGCGATGGCAACGCGCTCGCGCGTCTGCTCGTCGCCGCCGGTTTCCCGACCGTTGTGTCAGTGGCCAGCGCATATGGAATGGCGCTGGTACGGCGCAATGTGCCGGGTGCGGCAATCGTTGCGGGCCGCCTTGGCATCGCGCGGCGGCGTCAGCTACTGAAGGATTCACGCGCGCGGTTGCTCATCGATGCGACGCACCCCTACGCGTCGGCGATGTCTTGTCAACTGATCGATCTTGCGCGTGAACTGGACCTGGACTATTGCCGCTATGAGCGGCCGGACGCTCTATCCGATGCGCCGACGCAACTGTGTGACAGCGTCGAGACTGCCGCCCAGGCAGCGATTGCGTCAGGGCGCCGAATCTTTCTGGCGATTGGCGCCAAGCATCTGGCGAGTTTTATCAAGCATCCCGATGCGGCTGACCGTGCATGGTATCTGCGTCTGACGCCTGACCCAATGAAATTGCAACGCGCGCTCGAGCTTGGGATTCAGCGCGATCATGTCATTGCGATGCAAGGGCCGTTCTCGCAGACATTGAACGAAGCGCTTTGGCGTGACTTGCGCATCGATTGCGTCGTGAGCAAGGCGTCCGGCGACGCCGGCGGCTATGCGGCAAAAGCGCGGGCGGCGCACGCACTGGGTATTCCGTTCATTACAATTCGCCGCTCCGCCATCGTTTATCCGCGCGTCGCCGATCACTTTGCAGCCATCCTGTCTTTCTTACAAACATCTGTCTGAGCATGATTCAACTTCCGTTGCCTGTCACCATCGTCACCGGCTTTTTAGGCGCGGGTAAGACGACTTTGCTGTCGAACCTGCTCAGGGAAACCAAGAAACGGCGTCTTGCCATCGTGGTCAATGAGTTTGGCGAAGCATCAATCGACGGCGCATTGCTGCGTGATCACCGGCATGGCGACAAAGTGCAGGTGCAAGATATTGCGAACGGCTTGCTTGCCTATGGCGACGATACATCGTTCATGCCGCTGATGGCGCAACTGCATGAGCGGCGGGCCTTGATCGATCATATCGTCGTCGAAACCTCTGGGCTTGCGGCGCCGAGTGCGGTGATGGAGCGGCTGCAAAGCGACGATGTGCTGGCTGAGCGCTTTGTACTGGACGCTGCGCTCGCCATCGTCGATACGCCATTACTGCTCGCTGGTCAGTTCGACGCAAGCGCGTCAGACGCGACGGCGAATACCATCGCCGATCTATTTCGCCAACAGCTGAGCCATGCGGATATTGTCGTCCTCAACAAGATTGATGAACTTGATCAGCATGCGCTGATTGACGCCGAAATGCGCATCCGCGCGCTCGCCCCCAGCGTGCGTTTTATCGAGCTTGCGTACCAAGCGCGGCTAGAGTCCCAGCTCACGCTAGGGCTCCATCTGCATGCCGCCGCTCAGCATGGCCATGCGCATAGGCAAGTTACGTCTACGCTGGCGTCTTCGGCACTCAACAGGCGGCTCGATGGCCATAGTCATTCCGGCCTCGCGCCGCATCTGCATGGCCTGACCACACATAAACACTTTCATGAGCACGATCCTGGCTGGCAGTCATTCATGTTGCGTTGCTCTCAACCTCAGAATCAAGCAGCGTTGCTGCACGCGCTTACTCAGGTGTCGTCTGACCAAGCCGTGATGCGTGTCAAAGGGTTCGTCTATATTGAGGGCGCTCACCGTCCATTACTCATTCAAGGCGTTCGGACGAGAATACACGCCTGTGATAAACCAAGGCATACTGCTCACAGCAACGCTTCTAACTGTCATGGCCAAGCGCAGCAGATGCCTTCCGAGCTCGTTTTTATTGGCTACCATATTCGCCGGGAAAGCGTAGCGGAAACGCTGCGCCGATTCACAGCGACCGATTGGGATTGAATATGAAAACCGATTTCGAATCCTATCCACGGATGGCGCAGCGGCGCAAAGCAGGCTTTGAGCGGAAAAAGGCCGCTGCCACGCGAGAAAAGGGCCTGCTCATCGTTCATACGGGAAATGGCAAAGGGAAAAGCACGGCGGCGTTTGGCATGGCGTTGCGCACACTGGGCCATGGGATGCGTTTGGGCGTGGTGCAATTCATTAAGGGGGCGTTACATACAGCGGAACGCGATTTTTTTGAAAGTGCGGCCAATTGCGATTGGGCGACGGTAGGCGATGGCTATACGTGGAATACGCAGGATCGCGCTGCTGACATGGCGACTGCGCGCAAAGGCTGGGAGATCGCCCAGCAGATGATCGCAAGCAAAAACTACCGGATGATCGTGCTTGATGAATTGAACGTTGTACTGAAATATGAGTATCTTCCGCTCGACGAGGTGCTAGCAGTTCTCAACAATCGGCCGGATGCGTTGCACGTTGTGGTCACTGGCCGGCACGCGCAAGAGCAAATGATTGAGGCAGCTGATCTCGTCACTGAAATGCGGCTCGTGAAGCATCCCTATCGAGCGCAACAGATCAAGGCGCAGCCGGGCGTCGAGTTCTGATCATGCCAGCTTGTCCTGCAGTACTTATTAGCGCGCCTGCGTCGGGTCAAGGTAAAACCACGATTACCGCGGCGCTTGCACGCTACCATCAAAGACAGGGACGGCGCGTGCGCGTCTTTAAAACCGGCCCGGATTTTCTTGATCCGATGATTCTCGCGCGCGCATCCGGCGCGCCCGTGTATTCGCTTGATCTTTGGATGGTCGGTGAGGCCGAATGCCGCCGCTTATTGGCCGACGCAGCGCGCAACGCTGACCTCATCCTGATCGAAGCCATGATGGGCTTGTTCGACGGCACGCCAAGCAGCGCGGATTTGGCGGCGAGGTTCGGCGTGCCCGTTATCGTGGTGATTTCAGCGCAAGCGATGGCGCAGACCTTTGGCGCCATCGCGCTTGGACTCGCCCATTTTTCGCCGCGAGTCACGTTTTTTGGCGTTCTAGCGAATCGCGTCAATTCAGCCCGTCATGCGCAGATGCTTAAAGGCGCGCTACCCGCCGGTCTACGTTGGCTTGGTCATCTATCGAGCGCGGACGATATCGAATTGCCCAATTGCCATTTGGGACTGCGACTCGCAAACAAAATCAGTGACTTGGATAGGCGTCTAAACCGCGCCGCGAAGGCGATTGCCAAGACGGCGCTGATTCATTTACCGCCGCCGGTGGCGTTCGCTGCGTCTGAGCGCCCATCGTATCCGCGTCTGCTCAATGGAATGCGGATTGCGGTTGCGCGCGACGATGCGTTTTCATTTATCTATCCAGCCAATGTTGACTTACTTCGCGCGCTGGGTGCGCGGATCAGTTTCTTTTCACCGCTGGCGAATGAAGCGCTGCCAGACGGATCGGACGCCCTCTACTTGCCCGGCGGCTATCCAGAGTGGCATGCCGCGCCGCTCGCGCAGCAGACCCATTGCGCCGCTTCCATTCGCGCCCATGCGGGACGCGRMAAGCCGATCTTCGCCGAATGCGGCGGGRTGTTGTATTTGTTGGAGAGATTGACCGATGGAGCGGGCATCACCACGCCAATGCTCGGCCTGATGCCCGGCCATGCGGCCCTACAAACGAAGCGTGCGGCGCTTGCGATGCAACAACTCGACAGTGTGGACGGCGCCATCACCGGCCATACGTTTCACTACTCGCGGATGACCACAACCCTTACGCCGTGGCTCAGCGCAATACATCCACTCTCAGGCGCGCAGGGGGAACCCTTATTTCGACATGGCGCGATCATCGCCACCTATCTGCACTTGTACTGGCCCTCCAACCCGGTCTTTGCCGCTCGGCTTTTTCGCGGCAATCTATCAAATAGCGTAGGCATTCGCACGGCCTCCCATCCGATAGCGGCCAACGACTTCAAGGGAGTAGAAGCTCATGCAAGTCAGAATGCGCTTTGATGACGCTGAGATTGCCGCTGTCTATCGCGCTATTTTTGAGCGGCGCGACATACGTCATTTCAAACCTGGAAACGTTGAGACGGAAACACTGAAACGTTTGTTGCGCGCTGCGCACCACGCGCCAAGCGTCGGTTTCATGCAGCCCTGGAGAATCATCCATATCACCGACCCGGCGCTGCGCGTAGCGCTGCATAACGCGGTGGAACGGGAGCGCCGGGCCACCGCGGCGGCGCTCGGCGAACGCGGCGACGAATTTATGCGCCTTAAAGTGGAAGGGATATTGGAATGTGGCGAGGTGCTTGTCGCTGCGCTGATGGACGGCCGAGACAAATACATATTCGGCCGCCGTACTCTGCCTGAGATGGACCTTGCATCAATCGCCTGCGCGATCCAGAACATCTGGCTGGCGGCGCGCGCTGAGGGCCTTGGAATGGGTTGGGTGTCATTGTTTGAAGTCGACGAAGTCCGGCGTCTGTTACAAATGCCTAAAGGGGCCAAGCCCGTTGCGATTCTCTGTTTAGGACATGTTGAAGCATTTTATGAGCGACCCATGCTTGAGGCGCAGGGCTGGGCGTCGCGTGTTCCGCTTGAAACGTGTATTTTTGAAAACGTCTGGCGAACGGATGAATCGTGAGCGAACATGCCTCATCGCTGAACCACCGACCATAATGCGTCAAGGTCAACATGCGTAGCGATCATGTCAGCGAGCTGATCGATAGAGGCTTGGCGTCGATCATCATGATCAAAGCATTGACCGTCCTTCAAGCCCGCCCATTCCAATAGCGCGCAACACGCTGCTGGTGCGTCAAATAAACCGTGCAGATACGTCGCGAAGATCTGATTATCCGCCGATATCGCTCCGTCGTAGCAAGGCATTTCGTCATCGTCTTCAGAGCTGTGTTCTAGCCGGATGGCGGGGCGTTGCAGAGCGGGCCCGTGCGTCTTTCCCATATGAATTTCGTAGCCGCGAACCGAAGCCTGGCCTAATAACAGCTTGCCGCTGACGTTGGCTAGTCGCTTTTTAGGTTGTAACGTGGTGATGAAATCGAGTAGGTTAAGACCGCGTTCAATAGAGGTGCTGCTCTCGATGGTATGCGGGTCTCGCAGTTCACGGCCAAGCATCTGCATGCCGCCACAGATGCCAATGACTTTTCCGCCATATCTGAGGTGTCTGAGCAGATAAGTTTCCCAGCCGTTCTGTCTGAGCCAGCGGAGATCGGCCTGGACATTCTTGCTGCCGGGCAAGATGACCAAGTCCGCCGCAAGCATCAGATCAACCGCCCGTACATAGCGGAAATCAACCTGCGGGTGCGCCCGAAGTGGTTCGAAGTCGGTGTGATTGCTCAGGTAGGGTAATGTCGGCACAACGACCATTAACGCCTTGCCTGCCGCCGTTCTAGTATGTTGCTGTGCGGGCAATTCGTCTTCCTGGTCTAACCATAGGCCGTGAAGATAAGGAATGACACCGAAAACGGGTTTGCGTGTTTTCGCTTCCAGCCAGTCAATCCCAGGTTTAAGTAAAGATAAGTCACCGCGAAATCTGTTAATGAACACGCCTACGATTCTTGCCCGCTCGCGCTCTGATAAGCATTCCAGCGTTCCGATCACGTGTGCGAACATTCCCCCTCGATCAATATCGGTAACGAGCACAACCGGGCAATCGACTGCCTCGGCGAAGCCCATATTCGCAATATCTGCGTGACGGAGGTTCACCTCAGCCGGGCTTCCCGCGCCTTCGATGAAGACGATATCGGAAGCGGCGCGGATCCGCCTAAAGGAATCGAGCGCCGCGCGCATCGCGATTGGCTTGTATCGTTGGTATGCACGCGCGTCTAAAGTACAGGCGACGCGGCCTTGAATAATCACTTGCGAGCCGGTAGGGCTGTTGGGTTTGAGCAATATCGGATTCATGTCTGTGTGAGGGTCGACGCCGGCTGCGAAAGCCTGCCATGCCTGCGCGCGGCTCATTTCGCCGCCATCGGCAGTGACCACACTGTTCAATGACATGTTTTGTGGTTTAAAGGGCGAGGCGCGCAGACCTGCCCGCCGCGCTAAACGGCACAAGCCTGCCACGATTGTGCTCTTGCCCGCGCTAGAAGTCGTGCCTTGAATCATCAGCAACCCTGCCCAATGCGCAAGGTTGCCGCGCTGCGCCTGTATAGTAGTTTTGTGCATCACACCCTCTAACGCGGCTTGCTGCGATGGCCGGCCGCCGACCTTGCGCGCAACGCTTTGAATATCCCCAGCTTGTCCGAGTCGGTCATCGTTTTCCAGCTTTTGATCTCTTCGCGCGTGCGCAAACATCCTTCGCAATAGCCGGTTTGTGGATTCAGGCGGCATACGTCTATGCAGGGCGAGCCGAGCGGTTGTTGCGCTTTGGCGTTCGCAATGGCGGTTTCGAGTAAGGTTTCCATCTGATAGGGAGTGAGTCGTTGTTTAAATGGCTGCAGCGTACCTCAGATGACCGATTTTGATAGAGCGTTCGCAAGCTTCATCCATGCCGTTTCGTCAGCGGGCAAGCCGAAACGCAGACTGGGCACACGCTCAAAACGGCGCACCCACATCGCATTGCGCGCCAGCCGATCATGCACCTCTGCAGCGTGCGCGTTAGGCGTCCAGGCGAACAAATGGGTCCGGTGCGAGGCCAATCCGTTTGCAGATAGGAGCTTACCCAGCCGTGTGCTGGCCGCCGCTAACCGGCCGCGTGTGCGCCGCTGCCAAGCTTTATCCAGTAAGGCCGCTCTGACGAGTTCGCGCGCCGGGCCTGAGAGGGGCCAAGGTCCGCGCAGTCGTCGCATCGCGTCGATACATGCGCGGTCGCTGAACACAAAACCGACGCGCGCGCCCGCCAGTCCGAAGAATTTGCCCACCGAGCGCAACACGATCAAATGACCGGCGGCGCTGGCGGGCGCGATACTGTATTGAGGCGTTGCGTCAATAAACGCTTCATCAACAATCAGTGTCCCATCGCGCGCTAATAGCTGCCGGCGCCAGTCAAGCAGCGTGTCGGTATCGAACAGGTCTGCGGTTGGATTATTCGGATTGACGACGATCAGATGCTTCAAATGGCCCGGCAGCGGCGCGTGCGCGCATAACGTAAACGGTGCGCGATACCCATACGCGCTCAGCGATTGGGTCACAAAATATTCGACCGGAAAGCCCGCTTGAGCGAACGCCAGCGCATATTCGCCATAGGTCAGCAGGCCAATGCCGACCGGCCCTTTCGGCAAAAGCGCGGGCAACATCCGGATCGCCGCTTGCGTCCCGGCAACCGCCAGCGTGTGCGCCGCGCGATAGTGCCGCGCCGCCAAAACCTCTAAGCCGTCGTCATCGTCCGGTAAACGTAGCCACATCGCCGGATCGATGGTCGGAATCGGGAAGCCATAGGGGTTGATGCCGGTGGACAGGTCAATCCACTGGCCGCGCTTGATGCGGTAGTGGCGCACTGCTCCACCGAGATTACCTCCATGAGAAATAAAGGCTACGCCGTTCGGGTGTGACATACGCCTATGCCAGCGCCGTTTCTATTTACACCGCTGTCGTTGACAACGCACGGATGAGCATGATACTCATATCGCTGCATTCAAGCGTACAATCGCGCAACGCGCCGCGCCAGTGGGCCTCGCCGCGTGTCAGGTTTTCCCACACTTCCACTGGATGATCGGGCGATACATCTTGTATGAGCAGCCAAGAAGCGATGTCCTGAGGCATAAAGTCCCACGGACGAGGCGCAACGATTGCGTTGCGTTGATCACCTAATGCATGCACGAGATGCCGTTTGAACGGTTCAATATCGCCGCGCCGATGAAAGGTAATGAAAGTGGTCTCGTCAAAACACACTTTGCCACGCGATGCCATTACCTGAGCCGAAGAAATGCCTGGCAATGTTTCTACTGGATGCCCGCACGCATGCTCGACGCGTTGCAAATATTGAAAGCCGCTGAAGTGAACATCGCCCATGAACGCAACGACGCAATGTTTCCCTGCATGATGCTCGCCAGCAACCCTCTTAAGTTGTGCAACTTGATCCCGATAGTTCATCGTGACGATTTGCGCGGTGATAGGAATCAAGGGGCGTATGATCTCGACAACCGCATCAAAGCCAGCCACCACATCGGCATTTGCAATGTGATTGGCTACCCCGCGGGTAATGAAGTCAAGATGACCTGGACCGACACCGGCGCAAATAATCATGGATAGAGCACGCAATGAGCCTCTTTGACGCATCATACTTCGCAAATAGAGGTCCGAGAAGTGAAGTTAAGCCTGCGCGCTGAATTCCGCTACGCGCTCGCCGCGCTCGGTTATTTCACGCGCGTGCCAATGCCTCGCTGGGTTGGCTGCCAGTATCATGATTTGAGCGCCGCCGCGCGCTATTTTCCGCTGGCCGGGGCCATCGTCGGTGCAATCGCTGCGCTGGTTTATGCGGCAGCGGCTTATCTGTTTGCGCCGAGCGTTGCCATACTCTTATCGATGTCTGCGACCCTGCTGCTCACCGGCGCCCTCCATGAAGATGGTTTGGCCGACTGCTGCGACGCATTTGGCGGCGGGCGCGCGCCCGCTGATATATTGCGCATCATGCGCGATTCACGGATCGGTGCATTTGGTGCAATCGGCATCGTGATGGTGCTCGCGCTCAAGTGGCAAACGCTCGCGTCGCTGACTGTGCTCGCGCCGTCGGATATCGCCATCACGATGATTGCTGCGCATGCGGCAAGCCGTACTGTCGCGATGAGCTATCTCATCACGTTCGACTATGTTCGGCTAACCGGCAAGGCACAGCCTGTTGCACAACGCATGCGTCTGCGCGCAGCGTTAATTGCTGCGCTGCTTGGTTTGCCGTGGTTGTTCTGGCAGAGCTGGCAGTTCGGTATCGTAGCGCTGGGCATGCTGGGCGTGCTGCGCTTCGCGATAGGGCGCTGGTTTATCCGGCGCCTTGGCGGTTACACCGGCGACTGTCTCGGTTTCGCGCAGCAGATGTTCGAATTGGCGATTTACTTGGCGGCTGCTGCATGGAACTTGTTTTAATTCGGCATCCCGCTGTTGCCATAAAGAGTCGTATTTGTTATGGGAGTAGTGAGGTGCCGCTTGCCGGCGATGCGTGGGTGGAAGCGGATGCGTTACTGGAACGGCTGGAGGTACTGGCCGCCGTAGCTGCGCCGGTAACTGCGCGCSCCGGCSCCGCCGCTGCCGAAACTCAGCTTGCATGCCGGCGAATGAGCGCGGGCAGGCGCTTGCTCTCAGCACCGTCGATGATTGCGACGAGTCTTCTAATGCGCTGCATGTGTGTCGCCGCGCGACTAGGTGAGCGGATCGGGTGCGGTATTGCGCCAGACGCGCGTTTGCGTGAGCTTGATTTTGGCACGTGGGAACTGCAGCGCTGGGAGGACCTCAACCGCGACGCGTTAGACGCATGGACAGGTGATCTTGAACATGGGCGTCCGCATGGCGGCGAGAGCGTCAGAATGGTGATCGATAGGGTGAGTGCGTGGCTTGCAGAGGTGCAGGCTGCATCAGATGAAAAAGCATGCGATCAGCCATATGTCGTCTGGGCAATCTCACATGCAGGGCCGATCCGCTTGCTGACCGCCTATGCACTGGCTTTACCGGCGACCGCTTGCATCTATTGGCCGCTCGCGATGGGAGGCATTGTGTGGCTGCGCAACACAGCATCAGCGAGTTCGCGCGCGCCTTGGGCGCTGGGTTGCTGGAATCGCTAACCTGAAAATTGCTCCGTAATCATACTCATCTTATGGCCGTCGTCGATCCCTTTGCACCGATCAACCCGCTGCTTTCAACAGACGCGGATTCCACCTTGCACCGTGCATTAATCCATATGATCGATGGCAAGACGAAGCCGCCGGGTAGCCTCGGACGTCTCGAAGAACTGGCCCTGCAAATGGGAATGATTCAGCAAACCATCACGCCACAGGTGATACGTCCCGTTATCATTGTTTTTGCCGGCGACCACGGCATTGTGGCGGAAGGCGTGAGTCCTTATCCTCAGGCGGTCACTGCGCAGATGGTGGCTAACTTCCTGGCCGGGGGTGCAGCGATCAACGTGTTTAGCCGCGTATGCGGCGTGCGCCTTGAAATCGTCAACGCGGGCGTAGCCGGAGAACTTCGCGCGACCGAAAACCTCATCAACATCCCTGTTGGCGGCGGCACGCGCAACTTTGCGTATCAGGCTGCGATGACGCGCGAAGAGACCCAAATTGCGCTTGCGCGCGGCGCAGCCCGCGTTGCTGTGCATCAACAACAAGGCGCTAATGTGATTGGTTTTGGCGAAATGGGGATTGGAAATACCTCGGCCGCGAGCTGCTTAATGGCGCGTCTGTGCAGTTTGCCCGCCGATCTCTGCGTAGGACGCGGCACCGGTCTGGATGATGCTGGCCTTGCCCGCAAAAAGCGGGTGCTCAACCAAGCGCTTAAGAAACATACTGGTTTAGATCCGCTCTATGTTCTGACGACTTTCGGCGGATTTGAAATCGCCATGATGACAGGCGCCATGCTCGCGGCGGCGGCGGCGCGGATGACAATCGTCATAGATGGCTTTACTGCGACTTCTGCATTGCTGATTGCGCACAAGATTACGCCGAATATACTGGAATATTGCGTATTCTCTCACCTCTCCGATGAAATCGGACACCAACGATTGCTTGCGCACCTCAACGCGAAGCCTTTATTGGCGTTAGGATTGCGTCTGGGTGAAGGGACTGGCGCTGCCCTCGCCATTCCATTCCTACGTGCAGCGACATCATTTCTCTCTCAAATGGCCAGTTTTGACTCTGCAGGGGTGAGCAATCGTTCATGAGGCGCAAAGCCAATGACTTGCAGCCTATTTTTTCAATTCCACTGGAATCCCAACGACTGTGAGTATGACTCGATCTGCAAGCGCTGTGACACGTTGATTTAACTGGCCCAGCGCATCGACATATTGGCGGGTAGCAACCCCCATAGGAATGACGCCCATGCCGACTTCGCTACTCACAATAATGATGGATCCAACGCATCTTTCCAGTCCGGAAATAAATCGGTCAATCTGAGACGCCCAATCATGACGGGGCCGTTTATCATGAATGGGACAAAGCAAATGACTGAGCCACAGAGTTAAACAATCGATCAGCACGCAATGCCCCGCTGCATCAGACTTTGCCAGCGCGCCGGCAAGATCAACCTCTATCTCAAGCAGTCTCCATTTAAGCGGCCGGCGGCGCTGATGCACCGCGATCCGCTTGGCGAATTCTGGGTCCCGGACCTGCGCCGTTGCGATATACGTCACTGGAAGATTTGATTCGGCCGCTAACTTTTCCGCCACGTAACTTTTGCCTGAACGCACGCCGCCAACGATAAAAGTAATGCTCCGACCGTCGTGACCATTAGGATGTGCCGTCAAGGTTCATTTCACCGTTTAGATTGAGAACCCGATCCTGGAGCTGCCCGCTTTTGTTTTTGTGGCCGCCGCGATAATGCAGTGACCACGCAACAATGCCCATCAGCTCTGCTTGAATTGTTTTTCCGATAAACAAATAAGTATGCCGACTTGCGTTTAAGGCGTGAACGGATTAGCATCCAACACAACCAAAGTTCAGCACAATTAAACCAATTCATTTTATTGTAGTAATTTTTGTTATTTATATTCAACAGAATTCACAAAGGCGAAAACCTGTGCCGGAAGCCTTAAATACTACAAAAATGATCCGGGCCGCAGACCATCACCGCGCGCTCGTACTGTTTTCAGGCGGACAAGATTCGGCCACGTGTGTCGCCTGGGCATTGGCACGATTTGACCACATCGAGACACTTGGCTTTGATTACGGACAACGCCATCGGGTTGAGCTTGAATGCCGAGATGGGTTTCGCGCGGCGTTGGCGCGTCAGTTTCCGCACTGGGCAGAGAAGATCGGCAGCGATCACTTGATTGATATGTCGGCATTCGGTGCAGTCAGTCACACTGCGATGACGCGCGAGATTCAAATTGAAGTACAAGAGAACGGTTTGCCGAATACCTTTGTACCGGGCCGCAATCTAATATTTATGACGATCGCCGCGGCCATCGCGTATCAGCGTGGTCTCAAGGTGCTCGTTGGCGGGATGTGCGAGACCGATTTCTCTGGTTACCCGGATTGTCGCGACGACACGATCAAGGCGCTGCAAGTCGCGTTGAATCTCGGTATGGATCGGCGTTTCTTGCTGGAGACGCCACTCATGTGGCTCGACAAGGCCGCCACCTGGCGGCTCGCGGAATCGCTGGGTGGAGCCCCGCTCGTTGAGTTGATTCGTGTTAAGACCCATACCTGTTACGTCGGCGAACGGGCGGAGTTGCATCCATGGGGCTTTGGCTGCGGCGTGTGTCCAGCGTGCAAGCTGCGGGCACGCGGTTACGATGTGTTCCTGAAAGGCGAGCGCGCAACTGAAATTTCAACTTAATAAGTGTCGAATCAGATGACATATGCAGTCAAGGAAATTTTCTACACATTGCAAGGCGAAGGGGCAAATGCGGGCCGTCCAGCGGTATTTTGCCGATTTGCGGGTTGCAACCTATGGTCGGGCCGCGAGGAAGAGCGTACGACCAGCGCACTATGCCGTTTCTGCGACACGGATTTTGTCGGATTCGACGGTGAGAACGGCGGAAAATACAAGACGGCGGCTGAACTCGCCGCGCTCATCGCCTCATTGTGGCCCCAACACGAAGCGCGGCGCTTTGTCGTCTGCACCGGCGGTGAACCGATGTTGCAACTGGACGATGCGCTGATCGATGCACTGCATCGCGCACGCTTTACGGTCGCGATTGAAACCAACGGTACGTTGCCCGTATTGTCAGGGATCGATTGGATTTGCGTCAGCCCCAAAGCGGAGGCCAAATTGGTCGTCAGGCAGGGCAACGAACTCAAAGTGGTGATCCCGCAAGATCACCAGCGGCTGGCGGAGTATGAGGCGTTCGATTTCGAGCATTTTTTTGTGCAGCCGATGGATGGACCGTCGCGTGATATCAATACTCGGCTGGCGATTGACTGGTGCAAGCGTCATCCGCTCTGGCGTCTGTCGCTACAAACGCACAAGTATTTAAATATCCCCTAATTGAATCGACCCTAGTCATGCTCACGATCACACGCAAACTCGAATTCGATGCGGGACATCGGATCCCTGATCATCACAGCCGATGCCGAAATTTACACGGGCATCGCTACGGGCTTGAAATCACGCTACAGGGAGGTGTCATCGAGACTAAAGGGGCGTCGAACTGCGGCATGGTGATGGACTTCACTGATGTGAAAACACTCGCCATGCAACATCTGATTGAAGCTTGGGACCATGCATTTCTGGTCTATCAGGGCGACACCCGCGTCTGCGCGTTTCTCGAAACGATGCCAGAACACAAAACGGTCGTCATCAACCGTATTCCGACCGCTGAGAATCTCGCAGCGATCGTATTCGAGCGGCTCGCGAGTGTGTATGAGGCCCATTACGGCGTCAACCTGCAGCTGGCCAAAGTGCGTTTGTATGAGACGCCGAATTGCTGGGCTGACGTAGTTCGTGGTTGATCGCACGTAGACAATGGATACGAAATGACAAGTCGAGTAGTCAACAAGCGTGCGGCATCGAGTGCGTCCCCCACCAACGATGGCGCTGCGGCGCATTCGCTCCGCACAACACACAACGCTCAACTCGATGACGCAACATTGGCGTTGCTCACGCAGCAGATTCGCGAATGGGCGCGTGCATTGGGTTTCAGTGCGGTCGGTATCAGCGATACCGACTTATCGCACGCAGAAGCAGGATTCACCGAATGGATTCAGGCAGGTTACCATGGTGAGATGGACTATATGGCCAAACATGGCGCCAAGCGCACCCGGCCCGCTGAACTGGTGCCGGGCACGCAGCGTGTAATCAGCGTGCGCATGCCGTATGTGCCTGCTGCGACTGTGCAGGGGCAGCCGCAAGATTGGCGGGCCMTCGAACACGCGAAGCTCGCTGATCCGGAACAGGCCGTGGTGTCGATTTATGCGCGTGGCCGCGACTATCACAAGGTGATGCGCCAGCGTTTGCAGCAGCTGGCCGAGCGCATCGAAGCCCAGATCGGACCATTCGGCTATCGCGTATTTACCGATTCGGCGCCGGTGCTCGAAGTGGAACTCGCGCAGAAAGCCGGCATTGGATGGCGCGGCAAGCATACGCTCTTGTTACAACGCGATGCCGGATCGCTGTTCTTCCTCGGCGAAATCTATGTGGATATACCGCTGCCGACTGACGCTCAGACTAATCCGTCAAGCGCCCCAAGGCAAGATGGCGCGCATTGTGGTCACTGCACGCGCTGCATTAACGCCTGTCCGACTGGCGCAATCGTGGCCCCTTACCGCGTCGATGCGCGCAAATGCATTGCCTATCTGACCATCGAATTGCACGGCAGTATTCCAGTAGCGCTGCGCCCGTTCATCGGCAACCGCATCTACGGCTGCGATGATTGTCAGCGCGTCTGTCCGTGGAACAAGTTTGCGCAAACGGCGACGTGCGATGACTTCGACGTGCGCAATGGCCTGGACCACGCTCGCCTGGTCGATCTGTTTGCCTGGAGCGCCGATGAATTCAATCGGCGGCTCGCCGGCTCCGCGATTCGCCGCATCGGCTATGAGCGTTGGCTGCGTAATATTGCGGTTGCATTGGGCAATGCGCTGCGCAGCTTGCTGAATTCAACATTGCGCGCTGAGTTAACCACCGCGTTGCGGCGCCGCCTAGATGATTCATCGGCGCTGGTGCGCGAACATGTCGCATGGGCGCTGGAAGCCGCCTAACCAGTAAAACACAATGCCCAACTCCTCTCCTCTTGGCAAGCCAGTCACCTACACCGGACACTACGATCCAGGCTTGTTGTGCCCGATCGAACGCCGCCGCAGTCGCGAGGCGATGGGCGTGCCAGCGCAGTTACCGTTTTTCGGTGCCGACGTCTGGAATGCCTATGAACTCTCGTGGTTAAACGAACGCGGCCAGCCGCAAATCGCGATCGCCACCTTCTACGTGCCAGCGCATTCGCCGAATATCGTCGAATCGAAGTCATTCAAGCTGTACCTTGGCTCATTTTCATCGACTCAAGTCGCGTCAATCGACGCGCTGGGTGACACCCTCAAACAGGATGTATCCGCGTGCGTGGGGGCAACGGTATCAGTCCAACTGACGCCGCCCGTTGGTTTCGGCCAACTGATGCTTGGCGAACTCGGCGGTATATCGCTGGACCGGCTCGATCTCAATATAGAGGTTTACGAGCCTGACGCATCGCTATTGCATGCGCATTTTGATCAAGCGCCGATTGATGAAACGGTTGTATCGAATCTACTGAAATCGAATTGCCCAGTCACCGGCCAGCCGGATTGGGGCAGCGTGCAGATTCGCTACGTCGGATCACCCATTAACCATGCTGGCTTGCTACGCTATATCGTTTCATATCGGAATTATGCTGACTTTCATGAACAGTGTGTTGAACGGATGTTCATGGATATCCAACAGAGGTGCCAGCCCGTCAAATTAGCCGTCTACGCACGTTATACACGACGCGGCGGGCTCGATATCAATCCGTTCCGGGCCAGTTTCAATGCGCCGTTGCCCGGCAATGTGAGGACTGCGCGACAGTGATGGATGGAGGCCAGGCACCGAAATCGACCTGGTGCTACGGCATTGCAAAAGAACCTACCAGGAATGGTGATGAATGATCAAACTCTAGTTAAAGTAGAACAGCGGGCTCGACCCTTACAACAAGAGGTTGAAGAAGCCATTCGCGTGCTGATCCGGTGGGCTGGCGATGATCCTACTCGTGAAGGTCTGGTGGACACGCCGGCGCGCATCGCGCGCGCCTACCAGGAGTTCTTTTCAGGCTATCGGCAAGATCCTATGCAAATACTGGCGCGCACTTTCTCTGAAGTCGACGGCTATGACGAAATGATTGTACTCAGTGGGATTCGGTTTGAAAGCTACTGTGAACACCATCTGGTACCGATCATCGGCACGGCGCACGTCGGATATTTGCCGGACAAGCGCGTCGTCGGAATCTCCAAACTCGCCCGGCTGGTCGCAGTCTACGCCAAGCGATTGCAGATTCAGGAAAAGCTGACGGTACAGATTGCCGATACCTTAAACAAAGTGCTGCAACCTAAGGGGGCCGCTGTCGTCCTCCAGGCTTCGCATCAATGCATGAGTACCAGAGGGGTGCGTCAAGCGGCCGCTGAGATGATCACCAGTCGTATGCTCGGCGCCTTCCGCGACAATCCCGCGACGCGCCGGGAATTCCTCGCGCTCGTCGGCATCCAGACGGCGCGCTAAGGCACGCGTTCACTCACAAACAAACGTTATTTCAATCGAGACATCAGAGCCATCGCGAGGTATGTACACACTTGCTGACTTCGATTTTGATCTGCCGCCTGAATTAATCGCGCAGACGCCGCTGGCCAAACGCAGTGCCAGCCGTTTGCTCGAAGTCGTTCCCCGCTTACATCAAACAGATGACACCACACCTGCGCGTCTAGTGGACCGGCAATTTGCCGAATTACCCGCGTGCCTGCAACCGGGCGATCTATTGGTCTTTAACGATACCAAAGTATTAAAAGCGCGGTTATTCGGCCGCAAGGCCAGTGGGGGCAAAGTCGAAGTGCTGATTGAACGCGTGCTCGACGCGCGGACTGCGCTGGCGCAAGTGCGCGCCAGCAAGCGCCTGGCGGCCGGCGCCGCCCTCAAACTTGCGGATGCGTTCGACGTCACTATCGGTGAGCGCGTCGAACCGTTTCACACGCTGCATTTTCCAGACGACTGTCTGACGCTGATCGAACGTTACGGCCGCCTGCCGCTGCCGCCGTACATCGAACACGACCCCGACGCCACCGACGAGATGCGCTATCAGACCATCTTTGCCAAGCATCCGGGCGCGGTTGCTGCGCCAACCGCCGGCTTGCACTTTGACGATGCCACATTCGATGCGCTCAACGCGCGCGGCATACGGCGCGCGACGCTCACGTTACATGTTGGTGCGGGCACATTTCAGCCGGTGCGGGTCAACAATCTCGCTGAGCACAAGATGCATCGCGAATGGTATCAATTGCCGCCGCCGCTGATTGATCAAATCGCCGCCACTCAGGCCGCCGGCCGCGCGGTGGTTGCGGTCGGCACCACTTCCATGCGGGCGCTGGAAGCCGCCGCGCGCGACGCTGACCGCGCGCAGCGCGCGCTGACTGCGACCGCGGCGGAAACCGATATTTTCATCACCCCGGGATATCGCTTCCGGATCGTTGACCGGCTTGTGACCAATTTCCACTTGCCGAAGTCCACTCTGTTAATGCTCGTGTCTGCCTTTTCTGGCATGCAAACCATCCGTTTCGCATACCGGCACGCGATTGAACAACGCTACCGTTTTTTCAGCTATGGCGATGCGATGCTGCTCACGCGAAAAGAGAACGAATAACGCGGCGATGACCGTGAATGCGATGAGCCACAGTCGCAGTGCGCGGCGCACAAGACGCACTGCGCGCGCGATGTCGATTGCTTGCGGCGCATGTCCGGCGCCAAGTATTGGCCGCATTTCATCGATGCCGTGATAACGCGCCGCGCCGCCACATGCAACGTTCAAGCTGCCTGCACCGCTTGCGATCACCGGGCCGGCATTCGGACTGCGCCACTTGCGCGCTTGCGTGCGCCAACATCGCAACGCTGTCTGTGCATCACCGCAGAGCGCGTATGAAAGCGCGGTTAAGCGCGCTGGCACGTAGTTCGCAATATCGTCGATTCTTGCCGCAGTCCAGCCGAAATGGAAGAACCGCGGCGTTTGATAGCCCCACATCGCGTCAAGCGTATTGATCAGCCGAAACGCCAGTGCGCCGGGGCCACCCGCGAGCGCAAACCAGAACAGCGCGCCGAAAATTGCATCATTGCCGTTTTCGAGCGTTGACTCGATCGCGGCGCGCGCAATTTCAGTTTCGTTCGCTCGCGAGGTCTCTCTGCTGACAATTCGTGCAGTCAGGCAGCGCGCGGCGTCGAGCTGGTGCGTTTCAAGCGCGCGTTGAATCGGCAACAGATGAGCGTAGAGACTGTGCGCGCCAAGTGCGAACCACAGCAGGACGCAATGCACCAGATAAGCGAATGGCCATGGCAATGTATCTGTATCTGTGAGTGCGAATGCGGCGGCAACCGGCGCAATGACCAAGATAAACCATGCCGCAACGCCTGCGATGCGGCAGAACGTCGGCCATTTTCGCTGGGAATTGAACACACGCTCGATTGCTTCAGCGCAGCGCCCAAATCCAACCAGCGGGTGAGCGCGGCGCGGCTCTCCGAATAATCCATCGAGCACAACGCCAAAGATAGCGAGAAGGGGCATCGACAGCCACCATGAGGGCGCGCTCATGGTGACGGATGCGCCGGGGATGCCGATTCAACGAGTCTGGCACAGTGGGTAGCGCTCGACTAACCAGCCGAATAGCAGCCCGATCGTGGTCCACATAATCAGCTGCATGCCGATCGCTGCAACCCGGAAGTGCCACAACAGCGCCGCTGGAAAATTGTCTGGCACTTCGTTGATCGACGGCAGCAGCAGTTGCACCGTGGCGATGATCGCAATGAATACGGTACCGCCGATAATTGAGGCATTCCATAGGCCGAAGCGCACGATGATCTGCCGGCGGAGGTTTAGTGATAGCACCATAGCCGCAAGCGATACTGCGATCATGAGGAAGAACAGACTCGTACGATAGCCAATCGTCTCAGGAACGCCGACCGATGGCGGATTAGCGGGATATTTGAGAGTTGGCACGATCGCCAGCGCGATGAACGCGGCCATCGCGAGCCAAGCCGATAGCGCACGTGCGCCGAGCTTGCCGGCGCGGCCGTACGCGTATGCGAATACCAGCGCGAACAGGCCGCCGAGCGCTGCGCCATAAATCACGATGCCGGTTAATAAGCCGAGACCCGCTTGTGTTTCGCGGCTCACGAGTTCAGGTCCAGGCACTTCGCCTTTATCAGCCTGGACCATCTCTTCGAAAGAGATCGCCTGAGTAAGCGGTGGTTCGCCGGCGATTTTCGCAAAGCCAAACGTGAGCAGCCCGGCAGCGACGCCGGCCAGCATCCCGTGTAATAGCAGCTTGCCTACCATGATTCATTCTCAGTCAGTGGCACGGGAAACCAAGCAGATGGCGGCCATCGTGGACGAACTCATGCACGTACATGCCAGGGATGAGCGATGTCGCGCCCTGTTCAGCACCGACGAAGTACAACGCAAGCAACAACAGTAAACCGCCGAAAACGATCCACGGCAGCAGTTCGTGCACGGGGATCGGGGTTGGTTGAACGGTCTGATTGAAAACAGTGTTAGTCATGAGAAATATCTCCAAAGAAAGATTAGGTGCCCCGACAGTCGATTGAGAAGAGGATACATACAAGTGTGATGAAAATGAGCTTGGTTGACGAGTTAGAGGATTATTGCATTTTTTCAGCGAGATTGCCGTTAAGGCGGAGTGCTCGGGGTTTGATGCAAGCATGGCGAATACCCAAATCCTCGACATGCCAGTGAAATTTCGCCTAGAATTCATGTCCGTTATCTGTACGGACCGTGTGGATGCGGAAAGGGCATTGACCAATGACGTCATTGATCAAATCAATGGTGTTCTGCTGGGGTTGGTGATCATAAATTTTGAGAGCGCGAATTCGGGTGGCATCATCACAGCCGTGTATTGGAAGCGCCGAATGGGTTTGCCATTGGGGGCGTTGAAATCAAGGAATTTCACGTCCACCTGGACATGATGACCCGGCCCTTGTTTTTCGTACCAAATTAGGTAGTGTCCGAAATTTTGTGTGATCGAGGTCGGCTATAAAACTTATTTCATCGCATGGGTGAAACGTGCCCCGAACAGGATGGCAAACGGGTTGGCGGCCTGTTTACATG
>LXRJ01000076.1 GCA_001684025.1 Candidatus Glomeribacter gigasporarum
GTGTATCAGTTTTAAATCGCTGGTCGCCAAAAAAATGTGTCACTTTTAAATCGCCGTTGACACGCGGGAAAGGGATCGCGCCGTGCGCCCTGATGGGTCGGCGCATCAAGACCTGTGAGCAGCACGCCCGTCAGCAACGCGCCGGACGGCAGATAAATCTCTGAGGCTTCTTTCGTTTGCGCGCTCTGACGAGCAGGTTTTGCCGCTTCCGTATGGTGGAGGATTTGAAGTGGCGCATGCTTTTCAGGGAGTAGAGACCCGATCCCGCCCCTTTCCATGTCTGCACTCGGTGAACCGGCCCATTCTCCTGTGTCTTGTAATGTCTTCAGTTGCGCGCGCATTTGGTTCAGTTCTTCACGGATATCCAGAAGGCCATTGGCATCCGCATCCGAGGGTGTATCACGGGCGGTGTCCATCTTGGCTTTCAACTGTGCGAGTTCCCGCTGAAGCGCTTGGGATTGATGCGTGACCTGTTTCACGTCCGCCGCGACACTCTCAATCCCTAAATCCTGCGTACTGCGATCCGTCAGCACATGTCGAACGACGGCTTGACCGGCGGGGGCGCGCGCATGTCGCGCGCCTTGAGTGAAAAAACTGATCGCCAAACCCAAACCGAGTGCTCCGCCGCCTAGGACGACCCAGCGTTTCATGCGGGGATTCAGACCTTCCCAGAAGCGGCGCATCATGGCTGAACATCCAACAGGGAAGGCCGTGGATCGGTGCGGGACAGCACCGCCTCGACTTTTGTCACCACATAGAGTTCCGTCTTCTGGCCGGGTTTAAGCCTCTGCTTCGGCCAGGCGGCCACCGCTGCAACGGTCTCTCCCGCACAGGACGCCTCCCGAACGGTGACCGGACGGCGGCTCACGTTTTGTGTGAGACCGACATGCACCTGCAAGTGCTGGCCGATCAGATGTTGTCCGCCCTGAAAATCGAAGTCCAAGCCAGCTTGCCGACAATCAAAGCCAGACGGCGCATCCGAGGTGCGTTGCAGGCTGTAGCCGGGCGGGACTTGCCCCAGCGCGGTGGCCCTCAGTACGCGCTTGAGCGTTGCAACATACGGCTGGCTTTCTTCCCACTGCGCGGCGCGGCGGCTATGCGCTTGGCCCGTATCCGTTCGTCTATGCCCTTGCCATCGCAGCACGATTTCGCGTGGCGGAATGCGCTGCGGCATCAACGTCAAACTCAAGGCTTCGCTTTCATCCCCGTTCTCGGTGATAAACAGTGTCACCGGCACTGCGCTGTCCGTCGCAACATATACGACTCGACCCCGCACCTCGGTATGCGCGGTCGAGGTCGTCGCCACATTCGGATGCGCAAAGGGTGTCACCAGGCGGTTCAAATGCCGCACCGCCACGGGAATCATCTGATTCACGCCAGGCCGCACCTCCAAGACAGAAGGCGCTGACTTGGAAACCGGCGCATGAGTGCGGACTGCGGCTTGACTGGAGGAACCCAACGGGCCGGAAGCCGTTTTCACCTTTAAAACGCTGGCCGGAACCACGGGCATATCCAGCGCCGCGTCCGCTTGCGCCCAGCCGCTCGGTATGCCTGCCCCCATCAGGCCAGCGGCCAGCACGGTTCGCCGTACCCGTGCGCTACTTTTCGGATTCATGCGAGCTTTTCTCCTGTTCTGACTGCCGCGCAAGCTGCTTGAGTACCGCTTGCGTGCGGGGCTTACCTTCATAGGTATCCATAAATTGAATCAGCGGTGCGTAATGCGCGATCTGGATACGGTATTCATAGCTGCGCTCGCGCCGATGCTCTTCGGAAGTCGCCCCTTTCTCGAAGGCGTAGCCAGTGACGAATACCTTGTCCGTCTCGGCTTCGTATTCGACCGCGCGCGGCTCAAAGCGCAGCGTCACACGGTCGTTCAGGATTTGCTGGACTTGGGCGCGCAAGGCATTCATCCCCTCGTGATAGATCGCGGGTGCGAGCAAGGGTTTGAGACGCTTCTCAACAAAGCGGGCCGTGCCGGGCGTGACGTTGCCGGTCAATTGTGCGAGAAAAAACCCCCATGCCTCTTTATAGGACTGGGCGGCCTGATTCCGGGTGATCCAGGCGTCTTGCGCGAGCGTGACCGGCTGCATCACCACAATCGTTTCTTTGCGGAAGCGCTCGACCGCCAGCAGCAAGAGCAGCAGTAGGAGCACAGCCATCAGTGCTCGCCCCCATCGATTCTCGGCGCGCACACCCTCCCACCTCGCCAGAAAATGCCGCCACTTCATGGCAGGTAGCTCCGAACAAAAGGATTTCTTAAAGAAGGCGCACGGGAAATATAAAACCCCAACCAATACAGCCCGTGCAGCAGATACCCGTCTGGCCGGTGATCGCGGAAGCGCTTATAGACATGGGTGACGACAAAGCCCAGGAAGGTGCACACCAGCACCTGACCCAAGAGCACGCCGAACACTAAGCCGAGCAGCAGTGGAGCCAGTTCATCCGCACGCCACAACAGGAGATGGGGCGGATCATCAATGCGTTGGGGAATCTTGACGGGTTTCATGTACGCCGCATTTCATCGAAAACACGGCGTTCATTGTTCACCCCAAAGCGCAGCAGCAATAACGCTCAAATGACCTAAAACAGACCGTTTCGCGTTCGGTGGAGCGGAGCCAAAAACACTACGCTTAAAACGTGGGTGAACGCAGCGAGGGACCATGCACCTTTCCGAAAAGACTGCCATTGGAATCGTCATTGCCATCATTGGATTCGAGCTGGCCTTAATAAGCGGCTGTGTCCATGCGTTGGCGCGTTCCGATTTCGGCAAAACGCTTCTTCAGGCCCTCATCGCACCATCGGCTGCGCAAGCAGCGCCCAAGCAACCCTATGCCGTCCGGTGGACTGCCACGCAAGAGAAGACGACGGAACAATACCTCTACGGCCATCCAAAGGCTCGTTTCACGCTGGTCGAGTTTTCGGATTTTGAATGTCCGTTCTGTCAAGCGTTCCATCGAACTTTGAAACAGCTCGTTGATGCCAGCCAAGGCCACATCAACTGGCAATGGAAACATCTGCCCCTTCATCCGCCTATATCCACGCAAGAGGCCGAAGCGGCCGAGTGCGTAGCGCAGCAGAAAGGCAATCGGGGGTTTTGGAGGTTCGCAGAGACGCTTTTTGCACACACGCGCGGCAATGGTGCAGGCGTTCCGAATCTGGAGGCGCTACTTCAGGAAACCGGCATTGATTTCCCACGCTATCGCGCCTGTTTGCGTTCAGGGAAAGCCGCCGCGCGAATTGAAACCATAACGCAAGAAGCGCTTGCTTTGGGGATCGACGGCACACCGGCCACCCTCATTGTGGATCACGCGACGGGCAACCGCCGCCTGATACGCGGTATGCAGTCCGCCCAAGCCTTGATTGAGACGCTCCGACGCATGCTGAAAGAAGCGCGCCAGCCCCCTTCAGAGATATCCAACCGCCCGTTGGGTAACAGGGTCACGGTGGACAAGCCGTCACAAAACGCGGTCGTGCCCGTGACACGCTGAAGAGACAGGGATGCCAAAAGTCCTTCAAACGGAAAGCACTGCAACAACGCACACGCGCCTGTATTCCTTATCGGAACTGGCGCGTATCGCAAGGGGCGAGGCGTTGCCAGATGAATTCAAGGAGGTACGACCACTCAAGCTGCTTAGGCTGGACGCCATTCAGATCCGCCGTTTTCAGAGCCGCGCCGTCCTGGATGAAACGCATATCCAGCATCTGGCACAGCATATTCAAGCCGATGGCCTGCACCACCCGATCACCGTGAGACCCATCGTCGGCGGACACTATGAGTTGATCACGGGTCAATGCCGGTGGGAAGCCTACAAACGGCTAAAACGTGAAGTCATTCCGGCCATTGTTCATCCGGCCGATGACCAGCAGGCTGCACGGGCAGCCCTCTACGACAATCTTTTTTATAAAGCGCTTTCTGATTTCGAGATTTTTAAAGGGTTTCAGCAATTGCTTGAACTGGACCCGACCCTCTCCTTGCGGGCCATCGCCCAGGAAATCGGCTGGCCTCGACGAAAAATTAGGCGCGTGATGGCTTTTGGCCGGTTACCGATTGCGGCGCAGGCTATTTTAAGCGTTCATCCCAACATCATCCGTGCGGGCACGGCGGTTGATCTAGCTCAACAGACGGCGCGCGGGTACGGACGCACTGTGGTGGAAGCGGTTCAGCGCGTCCAGCAAGGAAAGCTCCTGAAAAGCCGCGCAGCAGAATGGATCCACGCCCACATAGACCATAGACGAGAGGTCGCTGTCGAATGGAAAGACTGAAAACAGGATCAACAGCAAGCCTGCCCGTGCCTGTCCAGGATAAAGCCGTATGCCATCTGTCCCGTTGTCCCAAGTGTCCCAGACACTCAAAACCCTTGAAAATAGACCGTTTCTTGTTAATAGACGGGGACAAGATAATCCCCTATGCCTTGTCCCGTCTGTTGATGCGGTCTGTCCATGCAATATTGATTTAATTTATGATTCACAAGCGTATGTCGGCCGCTCATTAAAAATAGGGATTCCATGCGTTTTTACCGTCRYYATCCAGGTKATTTCCAAAATGRGGACKATCAAGCATCTGTCGGGGGGTGGAAGGATACGATACCCACTTCTATTCAAAGCCGCCCTCGCGGCGSTYGCATTTCMYCTTGCSGCAAGCAGCCAGGCGCTKGATCTGGATCATACGCTCTTTGCSAAAGCAGGCCGTCRGTATGGGCTCTCGCCTGCCTTGCTCTACGCGGTCGCGTTGGTTGAATCCGCCAAGGATCGAGGACGCGGCGCGGTCAGTCCYTGGCCCTGGGCGCTGCGTGGACCTCAAACCGCCTACTATGCTGCATCTAAACGYGACGCCATCGCCGTATTGCAGCAATATCGCMARMGGTACGGRMAAGCCATYGATGTGGGGCTGATGCARATCAAYCTKCRCTGGCAYGGCAAGCGSGTYGCWTCTCCCAGTCARTTGCTGGATCCAGAAMRSAATCTGATGYTRGGCGCTCAGCTYTTAGCGAGCGCCATYCRWTCSKCCCCRCAGGATTTTRCWTTAGGSATCGGSCGYTAYCAYCAYTGGACMGAYCCRTTYAARGCGCGCCGCTAYGGTCAGCGGGTRTTGGCGGTRCTCARACAYGTRCACCGAYTYCCMRACMWKCRKGAGGGYKACGGTCCATGASGCTRRRYGGAARGCMMACGKRTGSKCTMTTYGATYCYGTGACRRATCRTAAYCTCTAYGAATTYGANTYKARCTNTRTGGCGGCTGCTGCAYMAGCTGGCGCRMGMGCASCCWGARWTSGCMGYCCRRCAGTTCCAAATCACGGAGAARACCGTCRYTCAAATCGCGCAGGCRGAKGAASSYGCWYTGCATMAAYTTGCATCWRRCGTAYTRCTTTCTTTCCAGCYSRWTRTTTCAGAACASAYGCTCACSACTCARCTGGMRCARTCYYRTRRTYTSTKGGAAGACCCTTCCAGTGAAGARYTYAACGCCGCTTAYTGGCTGCTCTTRAACCGCGCSGYGACRCARGAYGCSGAYCTRGCCYGCGTGTGCTTTGGTCTTTCCGAWCCSATKGTSCRGGCTATYCRGCAKGCSACCGATGATCARATTCGGCATCTTGCRCAGTCGGTSATKCCSCAGTTTCTGCTGCGCTGCACYGAGCAGGCCATTYTGGAATGCCTRTCAAGCCMMMCGCARACAGCGCRCGAGCGSGCGCTGCTCAAAAAGATGAACCACAGTCTGTCTCRCGCATGCTCGCCTACCGCMTRAATCAGTGGGTYACTGCACAGGAGATGGCCCTRTSCGGCTATGCCACCTCGATCATTGCTGCGGAAACYCGCTTAAGCCAACGGCAATGYAAACACYTGTGCCACGTTCTGGCACAAGCRGGYTATAAGATCAGGCAACGGCCCCGTTTGCGCAGCGGCCTKACGCTCATCCGMAACCGGAYGGAAAAAATACAKGCCTCCTTATTYATGCTGGCTTATTGTCAGCTGGGAGGCGCTGCCATCCACCAMTCTATCCAGAAAATCGCCTTGCAGAAAGCGCATCACACTTATCAAGCGATGCAAAACAGCCTGCCCGCGCACGCCTGGACAGCCTTCGATATCAACGATGGCTGGTCAATGGCGCGGGAACTCTTAAATAAAGAAGCCTTTATTCGGCGCTGCCGCGTGTGTGAGGCCTGCCATTTCACCTCCGTGCACCAATATACGGGCATTGATTGCCCTTTTGTAACCGTCCGGCCAAACGCCTTGTATCGAAACAGAGATTAGGTTGCCAGAATAGTGTCCACTAAGATATTTAAGTGGACACCTAAAGATGGAGTCATGCAGGAAGGGTAGTGAGCGGGCCCGGAGCGATCTGTAGAGTTTTGAGACAGACGTGTCTGAAGCAGATCAAGCAGCCCTTGTGTGCTGAGGAGCGCTGAACTCAGTCAGATTCCAAGGGAATAAATCATCGATGCGGTTGATCGGGTGATCGGGGATGTGCGTGAGTACAGAGCACAAATAGGCGTAGGGGTCGAAGCCGTTGAGTTTAGAGGTGCCGATCAGAGTATAGAGCGCGGCGGCGCGATGGCCTCCGGCGTCGGAGCCCGCAAATAAATAATTCTTTCGACCGAGCGCTACGGTACGCAAAGCGCGTTCAGCGGCGTTATTGTCGATTTCAAGAGAACCGTTATCCCGATAGCGGGTCAACGCCTCCCACCGATTCAAGGTATAGCGAATCGCGCCCGCAAGCGCCGATTTCTGAGAGATATTCTCAAGCGTCTGAACGAGCCAGCCCTGCAACTGCGTTAGCACAGGAGCCGCTTGGCGTTGCCGTGCGTCGCGCCGAACATCGGGCGGTTGCCCGCGCACGCGCGTTTCGATGTCATACAGTTGCTGGATGTGCTCAATTGCCTGAGCCGCTAAAGGAGAGGATTGCGCTTGA
>LXRJ01000762.1 GCA_001684025.1 Candidatus Glomeribacter gigasporarum
TATTAAATTATTTTTGATATTTTCATCATCGATATTGAGTTTAATTTGTTTTTGCCATTTGTTATATTGAATTTTATTATTTATTCTTCTTCTTCTTGCCATTAAGGGAATTTTGTGAGAGATGTATGACGTTTTATAATTTTAAGACCATCAACTAAAGTTTCGATATTTTCATTTATTTCAAGGTCTGATAATATTTCTTTACAAATATTTAACGAATCTGTGATTAAATCTATAAAATCGTTAGCTTCATTACTTTGTATGTTTACTGTAGTTTGTAATTCATTTATT
>LXRJ01000763.1 GCA_001684025.1 Candidatus Glomeribacter gigasporarum
GGAAAGATTCAATTAATAATTCTAAAAACAAATTTGATATCGAACTCTAACTATTTTATATTTATAAATTTAATTTTTTTTATTAAATAAACAAACAAATTTTTTATTTTATATTTTATATATTATATTTAAGRTGATTTTATAAATTTATTTTTTTAATTAAATAAGGAAACAAATTYAAAACWWYTKWNGAKATWYGMWNAATGAGTATTTATTAATTGAATCGCATACTTGTATGCGGTTCAATTCATAAATTACGAGGCGTTCGAATATCGAAAAAGTTTTCATACG
>LXRJ01000766.1 GCA_001684025.1 Candidatus Glomeribacter gigasporarum
TAAGTAATTTCAACAGATTTTTAACTTAATTGAAAATGGTCTTTAGATTTCCATGGTGTGGAATCTTAATTCATACGACTACATTGAATTGYAAAGTTAATTATATGCGATATTGATACGTACAGCTTTTTACGTAGGTTTTCCTATTTCGTTATTCAGTATAACTTATATATTTCACTACTTATGTATTTTGATAAAACTATGTAGATATTGCAGATACTTTAACAGTCAAGACATCGGTGAAGCTTAAAACAAAAGATGATTGAGTAAATACTATATCATTTGATTT
>LXRJ01000767.1 GCA_001684025.1 Candidatus Glomeribacter gigasporarum
ATAAATTAGTAAGTTTCATTGTTATGACTTAATTGATAATCAATATAATTAGTTCTTCTATAAATTACATAAATTACAAGCTTATCTAAACGATTAAAAAAAATGATCTTTTTTTCCTGTTCTTGCATTTGTAAATCAAATTTACCAATCATGATTGATATTTTAACAATAACAATATTAATAATAAAGCTCTTATTAGTGATAATTTTTTTAGATCTAATTATCATTCTGTATAAAAAAATTCAAACACGCTTTTTTAATTTTGTTTTTGGGGTATATGCGGGTAATG
>LXRJ01000768.1 GCA_001684025.1 Candidatus Glomeribacter gigasporarum
TCACCAGTCTTCTACCTGCTTTTTCATCCTTCCCTCACGGTACTCTGCTCTATCGGTCATTGGTCCATACTTAGCCTCAAGAGGAAGGTTCCCCTTTAATTTAAACCAGGTTGGTTAACCCGGGATATCTCTGGTGAGTCCTCAAGTAATTACGGATGAATTGAAAGTAATGAACTGTACACGAGGTGTTTTTCCTTGTATTACCTAATTCTCTTTAGAAGGGATTAAAGAAGAATCAAAAAGAATTGAGTTAAAACCGTAATTCCCTGATATGGAGATGTCAATAA
>LXRJ01000769.1 GCA_001684025.1 Candidatus Glomeribacter gigasporarum
TAACTAAACTACTAATCAACTAAGACTCATCTCCAATATGCAAAGACTTTCCTCCCTCTTATATTGACAACTATTATGCAAGCGATTACTAACACTGATTACTTTCGACTATTTAATGATTACATAATTCATGCATTTGTACTAATTACTACATTATGACATTTCCCTGCATAACGTATTGCTGAGTGACTATATAATTCACGCATTAGTACCAATTACTTCATTATTACATTTTTTTACGTAACAATGCCTTCACTTCGCTTCCCTCAGCTCCAGCCAATTACACC
>LXRJ01000770.1 GCA_001684025.1 Candidatus Glomeribacter gigasporarum
CAAAATAACTAAAGGAAGTAAAACCACAAAACTAAAAGTGGTAATTCGTAAAGCCAAAGGTGGTAAATCTGTGGAACCAAAGGTGGTAAAGCATTAAGATCAAAGATTGGTAAGCGTTGAGACCAAAGATTGGCAAAAGTTGATACCAAAGATTGGTAAAATCTTGAGATCAAAGATTGATAAAGCATAAGACCAAAATTGGTAGAGTTGTGAAACCAAAGTCGGTTAGGTGTACTAAGTTGTCAAATTCGGTGATCAAAGCCTTGGTGGCGAAATTGTTAGAATG
>LXRJ01000771.1 GCA_001684025.1 Candidatus Glomeribacter gigasporarum
GTTTTAAGTTGTATTAAGAAACTACTCTAATTCAGTTTTATTTTTTAGTTATTTCACCAAATTTGAAGTTGTTCTTTTATAATTTTCTTCGCCGAATCTGAAATTGTTAGTAGGTTTCTTAAAAATTTTAGAGATATTCTCTAGTAGTTCTTTTAGCAAATTTGAATTAAGAAACCTACTCTAATTCAGTTTCATTTTTAGGTTTTTTTGCCATATTTGAGATTTTATTAAGAAACCCTACTCTAATTCAGATTTATTTTTAGTTATTTTACCGAATTTGAAGCTG
>LXRJ01000774.1 GCA_001684025.1 Candidatus Glomeribacter gigasporarum
TTACAAACAGAGAAACAATAGCAACCATCATAACAAGCAGATATATATAAGATGAACAACCAGCATACAAGTATACCTAGAAAATACACTCACTAAATATAATGTTAACAGCACAAGTACAAAACTGGCCCTCACGCATCACAGCAGCACTAATAGCAATTATTAAACTCATCACAATCACACCAATCAACACAAAATTAAACATATTTACAACACACCAAAGCATAATTAACAACTTCAATACTCTAAAGCACAGTCAAAACAAGAAAAACACAACAATGA
>LXRJ01000775.1 GCA_001684025.1 Candidatus Glomeribacter gigasporarum
AAAGAAGTACTAATAACCAGACTGTCAACAGCTATATATGRCCTTTTAAATTCCAATAATATAAAGCTAGTACTTGCCAGAGTACTATTCACGAACACAGCTATCACTTTATATTATTTACAAGAAAAGAATATAATAATATCTATAAAATTTAAAGAATAATAAAATAAAATTGAAAAGAAAAGAATAAAGAGAAGTAAAAATATAAAACAAAATATAAAATTAAGATTTCACGATGTTGGTATTAAGCTAATAGGTCTTGTTACTTAGAAAGAAAATGT
>LXRJ01000082.1 GCA_001684025.1 Candidatus Glomeribacter gigasporarum
TGAACGCAACAACGGTTCATCCGGTGGATACCCTTGACGTACCCGATCTTCTTTCGTCGTTTCAGCCAGTGGTTGCCAGGCGTTGAAGCCGCCGGTCGCCGGCTGATACTGTCCAAATTGATCTTTGGCCGTTTTTTCCACTTCGACGGCGACTTTTTCCAAGCCCTGATGCGCCGCTCGCGCAACCTCCGCTTCAATCTTGACCAGATGCAGTGCAAATGCGCCTAAACCGCCGAATGCTTTCACCCTTTTGGCTCCTCAAAGTCCATCGTGTTCCAATTGAATTTCGCGCCGTTCATCTCGGAGAAGATGATCGACCACGCGGCGCGGTGAATGTCATCCAGCGAAAAGGCGACATCGAACGGCACGCCGTTCTTGATCAGCCATAGACATTCCTTCACCGGCGCGGCCTGGACTACTTTTTTAGCGCGGCTTTGTCTCCTTCCGGATCGGTTTTGCCGAAATGGTCTTGCACGCCTTGCATGACCGCAGCGATGCCGTCTTCGTCGAGTTGCTGGATCAGCGCTTCGACCTGCGCCTTGCTGGTTGGCATATAGACCGGCGCGTCTTCAATGGCTGTGACAAAAATCAGCGGCAGCACCATCCCCATATAGACTTCATTTTTCGCCGACTCGCCCAACAGTTCGATTAAGCGGTATTGCGCAAGCACCCCAGGCTTTTTAAGTCGGATCACTCGCCCCCGCGTATCGGTGACGGTGATTTCGGCGTGGGCCGCCTGGATGATTTCCTCGGACGGGTTGAGCGTGACTTTCATCGGTTCGGACATCGGGATTCCTTATAAAACGAGGGTTCAAAATACTTTTTTGCGTCTGGACGCAACAAAAGACACTTTCTGCTTGACCGATTTGGCGTCTTCCCATTCGCCGGCGTCTTCGAGCTTGAGCAGCACGCCCTCGTAGCGGTATTGCGAAATCGCGTCTCTGGGTTCAATGATCGTCTCGGTGATGGTGCAGGCTGTCTCGCTCAGTCCAACAAAATAGTTGTCTTCGATCTGCGCGAAGTACCGATCCAGCGTATCGCTGTCGCGCTCAATCTCGAGCGAACCCGACCAGCCGTCCGGAAAGCGCAGATGAATCGGCGCCGCATTAATTGGCTTGATTTTTTCGTCGACCATTTCAGGTTTGCTGGTGAACTTGGTGATTTTGTTCAGGCGCAGCGGTCCTTGCGGGGTAATAATGTCGAGCGAGATATCGCGCCCGACCGAGAGGCCATTGATCGGCATAAGGAACTCCTAAAGGATTATTGGGGTTGCGTGCTGCGCCGCTCAATCTTGACCGACGGCCCGCCTTCGACGTTGATCAGGAATTTCTCAATCACCGACAGATAGACGACTTTCACATCCGCCTGCATAAGCCCAAGCGCCACGCGCTCATCTGGGTTGTTTTGGTCGTCGATCTGCACGGTAAATGCGGGCCCGCCGTTGACCGCGCCGATCATCCCTTGCTGTTCCATATTGGCAAGGAAGGCGCTGATTGTCGCTTGCGCGCTGCGGCGCTCGGTCGGCGATTGCAGACGGCCGACGTACTGTCCCATGCCTGTGCTTAGCGTGGAGGCGATGTAATGCGTCATCCGCGTGTAGTTGTCGCCGTTGGTCACCGCGCAGCTAGCGGTGTTATGGCCGATGCGCACGCCGAAGGAATGACCCGCTGGAATCGGATTCGTGATCAGATCGATGCCCGCTTGCGCCAGTTGCTGCAACTCGGCCTGGGAATACGTTAAATGCCGCATCGACTGTTGCGTACCGATAATGCCGTAGAGAGGTTTGTTCAGACTGGACTGTTCAGGCGATAGGCTGGACAATCGTCCGGCGACGAAGCCTTGCGGCGAAATCAACCGCACGGTGCCGTTCGCTGTATCGTTGAAATAGACCCAATCACCGAACAACAGTTTCATTGCATAACTATCGATGCCGGCATTCTCTTTAGTCTGGATCGCCTCATCAATGGATTCGCCACTAGGGCCGGTGGCAATCATGTATACGCCTTCGGACAAGCCAAACGCGACCTGCGCGCTCCAGGTGGCGGGATCCGCGCAATCGGTCAGCATTGCGATGCGGCTGCCGGTGTCGCGTAGCGCATAGAGGCCGGTGCGCGAAAGGCCATCTTGACCGAGCAGTACTGCGCCGTCGATGGTGTCTGCACCGTCTGAGCCGCCGGTGAAAGTAAGCGTGGTGTCCTTCGGGGCGTCTGTGCCTGCGCCAGCGCTTGCTTTGATCAGTTCAGACGCGCCGCGCACGCCGGAAATCCCTTGATTGACCGCCTGCGCGATTTTGATCCATCGGGTGTTGCCGGTTATCCCTTCGGCTAGATTGTCAAAGACTTCCGGCATCAGGCCTGGCATCGAGACGGTGGCGCGCCAGGTCCCTTTTTTGGAGCCTGGGGCTAAGGTGAATTGCGTGAGGTTGCCAAGCGTGCCGGTGTATCGGCTCTCCAGTTTGAGGCAAACGGTGGAATCGTCCAAAACACGCGGCGGGTAGCCAGGATTGCCGTCTGTCGGCCCGTCGCCGGGCGGATGAATCCCAATCGGGGACTCGTCTACAGGCGTTTGAGGACGCTTCGGCTTTTTCTTCGAAGGCGGTTCATCGGGCTGCTTCTCAGGCGGCTCAGTCTCGGTCGCGGGAATCACCGCGCGCGCCGCTGTGTCGGTACCATCCGTCACCCGCACGCAGCGGAAGTTGTTCGCGCCTTGCAGCACGGCTGCGGCAACCGCTGTTCCCAGATCGTACCGGCGCGGACAAATCGCACCGAAGCGCCGCGCGTAATCGGCCATGCTGCCGACCGTCACCGGCGCATTCACCGGCCCCCACTGCGCGGCGCCGACGATGCCGAGAATATTCGTCGGAACGCCGTTGAGCAGCATCACGCGCGGTGAGACGATCTGGACATATACGTTCGGCACAATCAGCGCCGTCGTATTGATCGCGCCTTGTTGACTAATCGGCATCGAGGCCTCCTCAAATAAAAAAAGCCGCCTGCAGTTCAGCAAGGCGGCTGTGAAATAAAAAGCGAGTGGTTAAAAAGTTAGTCGTTGATGATCGTCACCGGTCCCTGTTTGTCCAGCGCAGGGCCGCCGCTCACCCTGAGTTGCGGTACGGTAATCGTTGCCGTTTCTTGAATCTGAGTCGTTGCATAGTCCACTTCATAAAACAGATCGCGCCGGTAAATGCGCTGCTTTTGCCATTCGTCATGTTGGATGCTGCCGCAGTAGCGCAGGGTTCCGGTGGCGCCGCCGGGCAGCTTCAGCCGGCACAGTGCCGCAAGCGCCGTATCGACCGCTGCGGCCACCCGATCCCGTTGATCGTGATGGCTCGCCCACACGGTGATTTGGAGCGTCGTTCTCTGTCGGCGCAGTTCCCGTATCAATGTGCCGGTCGTGCCGATCCGTGCGATGAGCCGGTGCGCATCGGGGATCGAAATGACTGCGCCCGCGGAAGAGGCTGCACGCTTCGTCTGGATAAGTTTTGTCAGCGCTGCAGCAATCTCCGGCACGGTATCGGTGCTCTGCACCGCATAAACAAAATCCATGCCGTCTACAATCAGCGCAACCGTTTGTGGCGCGCACACCGTTCCACCCAAGATAACCGTCTGACCTTCGACCGTTGCGGTGAGCGTCGGCGGGTGAATCGAAAGCGTCTGCCAATCGGAAGACACATGAAGCCTCACCCGCTCATCCGGTCTTGGAAACACTGAAATTTGTACGTGACCTGCGTCCAGTTTCGCTTCAAGCGTTTCGGGTTCTGGCCAGCCGACATACACGTCGATCCCGCAGTCTGCAACAGAGGGTTTGTCGGTACCGTCTGGATAGGCCGCTTGCACGATTGCATCAACCAACGCATCGGACACCTCGCTTAAATCGGCCATGTTGTGCACTCAAGCATGTAATTGTGTGGCCTGAATCCGCCAGCCGAAACTGGATAATTCCGCCGCCTGCACCGCGTAACGCCGCCCTAGATCGTCGCTGAGCACATGACCATGATCGATGATGACAGGCGCTGAGGTGGGAAGAAGAATCGTCCAACCCGCTTGTTTTGCACTCTCCGGTAAATCCATTCCCCTATCGATCCGGCCGCCGAGCAAAACAGAAGCGGGCCAAGGCGCAGCATTGCCGAGAAAGGTTTCTTCACGGCGCTCATCCCGTCCTGAATAGGGTTGTTTGCCAACGCCGCGCTGTTGTGCGAGACGATAGCCTTTGACCGTCCGGTTGCATTCGACGGCCAGAATCGGCAGATGCAGCGCTTGTTCGACAATAAAAAACGTCTTGTCCGCAATCAGATAATCGCCCGCCTGCGTAAGCGTTCCGTCCAGCAGTGCATACCAGTAAGGTTGCTTCGGCTTTTGCGCTTTTGAATACGTCAAATCTCTTGCGTTGAAGCTGACCTTGACCGTCGCAACTTGATGAGTCAACGGATGATCCGCTTCACAGGGTCGGTACACGTCATAGCTTAATCCCAGGCGTTGAGCCGCTTTGGCATAGCCGGAATAAATCTTCTGTTGCAGTGCAGCAGCATCCATTACACAATCACCCGAATCCCGCCGTGTCCTAAGTCCGGCCCAGGCGGAACACCCAAATAACCGCAGAAGCGGCGTCTGAGGTCGTCGAATAATGCGGCTCGATCTCGATGTTCCGCCTGGTTGTGCGTCCAGACGGCCGCCGCATCCGTATCCAGATTCTCCCGCGTCCGGTCAAACAGATCGGTTTCCAATTGCGCCAGACGCGGCAGATAGATCTCACGCGCCAACCGCTCTTCATCGCCGGAAAGATGGTTCAGCTTCCATTCCAACGCTTCGTAATGCGGATGGAAACGCGTGCCGAATCCCGCCGTCGGAGAATCACCAAACACCGGATAGCCGCAGAAGCGCCGAATCTGGGTTTTCTCGGCGTCGGTGAACACAGCGATTCCGGATTAACTCGCGTGCTCGATCACGACGGCGCGCTTGTAATACGCATTGTTCGCCGTCGGAATAATGCGCTGGTCGGCAGTGCTATCCGAGGGCGCGGCAAATCCGCCGATCCACGTCCATGTCTGCGAGATCACGTCCCCCGTGCGGTTAATCGCCGCTCGGGTAATGTGCGCGACGCCATCGACCACATTCAACACGCTGTTCATCTGTTGATACGCCGTCTGTTTCCACGGGAAATCCGCCTCGATCAGCGCGCCTTGCGCGACCAGAATCGGACGGCGTACGATAATTTCAGGGCCTTTGTCTTTGGCCATCGGTTGCAACACCGATTCGGTGGTGTCAATAAAGTCAATCCCCAACAGATGGACAATGCGGCCCCGCTGCATTGCATCCGAGCCATACTGACCTCGATAGAGCATCTGAAACTGCGGGTCGTCGTACAACTGAAACATCGACTCCGAATCCAGGAAAAGCTTGAACGGTGGTTGAAGTCCGGTATTGTGCTTCAGCGCCGTCATCGCTTTGAGAATCAGCCGCATGGTCAGCGTATCCGGTGCGCTCAGCTTTTCAGCGGTGTCGTGGCGGCCAGCTCGAATCAGAGAGGGGGCGTTTTCATGCATGACCGCTGTGCCCTTCTTGAATTTATCGGGACTATGCGGCCCTGCTCTTAACGTTAATTCACCGCTAATCCCACCTGAGGCTTGCGTGATGGAGTTGTTTTCCGCATGGCGCGCCGCGCCAATGAGTTCATACATCTGCCCCCCGATTCGGATGCGGGCCGGATGGCTGCTGGATACCGGCTCCGGCTTGCCGTTTACATACACCGTTTCAAAGCCGCGGATATCGTTGACCTGAATCGGGCCGCYGCTCGGGTCATCCCGCAAAATCCACGTATGCCCGCCCAGATAGGCGTTGTAGAGCGCGTTGCGCGCGAGCCGGTCTAAGGTTTGCGCGGCCTGGACGCCGTTGATCTTGGCGTTTTTCAGGAATAAATCGGCAATCGCCACCTGGCTCGTGACCACATTTAGATCAGTGGTGTCGCCATGCTTTCGCAAGGCCACCGTGTATTGCTCTATCGGCCAGCTGGACGGCGTCATCCCGCTGTCGAGTTGCGTGTCTTTCTTTGGATCCAGCTGTTCCATCGCCGGCGGTTTCAACCCGTGGCGCGTCAGCGTGCGGGTTTCCCCAATATGACCTGGAAAAGGCTCCAGATCGGCGACCCGACGATACGCCAGATTCGAACTCAGGCCCTCTTTGAATTCGCGCTCTAAATAGCCTTGCTGCACCGCAGGATGTAAGACTTCCGGGAGATTGTGGATATAGGACATGATCAGCTTTTTTCCAATGATTGAAATGAATTAAACGGCTTTTTGCATCGCGGCGCGCAAATAGGCGTGCTTGCTGCGCGCGTATTCTTCCGATGGCAATTGACGGATATCGGTGGGCGCGATCCCTTTCGACGCCGGCGGCGGATCTAGCGGGCTGGTGTTGCTCTGCGGCTCTGTGAACAGATACGGCTTCGCTTCTTTCAATGCCGCCAGCAGCTCAGATGCGCCTTCCAGCGTGTCGTCGTCTTTGAGCGTGACCTGCGACAGATCCGCCAGTTTTAAGTCGTCCAAATCACGCAGCCCCGCTTTGACCGCCAGCGCTTTCATCTCGGCGCGGAGGATCCGTTCGTGGGCGGTCTGTTGCGTTTGGGT
>LXRJ01000776.1 GCA_001684025.1 Candidatus Glomeribacter gigasporarum
TCAAAACATGAAAATTCAGAAAGTGAAGATTCAAAAAATGAAGATACAGAAAGCGAAGATAGCAATGATGAAGATTCAAATAGCAATRGTTCTGATAGCAATYGTATGAAAAGCAATRGATCAGAAAGTRAAGAAGATAGTACTACTAATRAAGAAGATAGTACAACAAGTGGTGAAAATAGTATAGAATCGAGCACAAATTCTATAAATACATTTCTTGAAGATGACTTTGAGGAACAATCACCAATCATAGAAAGATCAGCTAAAGATAAATTTAAACA
>LXRJ01000780.1 GCA_001684025.1 Candidatus Glomeribacter gigasporarum
GTATTTGAATGGTACTTGAAGTCTACTAGTGGTGAAAATTCCAATAAGCAGTTAAATATTGAAACTTGTGATCAAAGTATTTCTGAAAACAGATCCGAAATAACTTTAACATCTGCAACACTTAATAAAAAATGCATTAGAAAATGTCCATTTTCAAGTGTGCAGTTAATATCGGGGCAAAATAAGTGATTGGTTGCTTTTGGAAAAGACTCCAAAAAAGAACTTTCAATGCTAATTACATTATCGATTAGTTAAAAAAATGAGCAGCCTATTGTTC
>LXRJ01000782.1 GCA_001684025.1 Candidatus Glomeribacter gigasporarum
ATTTTGAAATTATGTACGTATATGATCGGTCATTTAATAAATAGCATAAATCAATTTTTTTTATATATAAATTATATTAAAGGTGATATTCAATTATAGATGTTACATAAACATATAATGGTATAATATAATAATATCTATACTATATATTTCAATTAGTAGTATTATAAAGATGACAYRAATATYAGAGTTAGTTAAAATGTYATTGAATCAAACATCGACACGACAATCAGAGATAGTTAAAATGTTATTTGAATCAATACATCATGTAATAGT
>LXRJ01000783.1 GCA_001684025.1 Candidatus Glomeribacter gigasporarum
ATTAAAATGTATATTATTAGAATACTTACCCGCTGATAATTTAATAAAACATTTATAAAATATATATTATTAATAAAGATGTATAAATTAATCAGATATTTTAAAATAATTATAATTAAGCTTCTACTTACCTGCTAATAATTTAACAAAAATATTATGAAATATATATTATTAAAATAAAGACATATAAACTATTAAATAGCTATTTTAAAAATAAGTATGTTCTACTTACGAGCTAATAATTTAACAAATATATTTATTAAAATATATTATTC
>LXRJ01000785.1 GCA_001684025.1 Candidatus Glomeribacter gigasporarum
CTGATGGTAATATGGAGTATTTGTTTCAGTTATCTAACACTGATGGTTGTAGTGTTGGTATATTTGGTGCAGAGTTAAATGGTTGTTAGATTCTAAAAGATCGTCAAAATGTATATCAACGATGACTTGTAACCTAATCAGAATTTGAAAATCGTACCACCATCATGACCATCTCGATAAGAGCTTTCAAATGGTACCAAAATCATCCTTATTGGACCATTATAGCCTGAGATAATTTGAACTTTGTGAATGGTAGTCATTCTATTATACTGTG
>LXRJ01000788.1 GCA_001684025.1 Candidatus Glomeribacter gigasporarum
AATAATGTGATTCAATTTTAGTATTATTGGGGTTCTTGAGTTATCTTTTAGATTCAGCTTAAAATAATTTATGAAAATATTTTACACTTAGCTTTATTCTGAGGCAGTGGTAGTTAGGATAATATTTGTGAGAGCAAAAATTTGTAGTTCTACAAAAAAATTAAATAAATAAAAGATTAAACACATACTTGAAATACTAGCTCTGCTATTCTACGAAYATTACTCATATTGGCTGATTGTTCATAATAAGTGAATGTCTTATTCATCTTTTT
>LXRJ01000789.1 GCA_001684025.1 Candidatus Glomeribacter gigasporarum
TACGTACTTAATATATTTTTATTAATGCAGTACTTATATTATATGTACATATTAAATTGTTTTTTAGGCCACTAAAATTTTAATATAATGTGAATCAAGAAAGATATTTATTGAATGACTGGCATTCACTATATGTTGTTTTAGCCCTGGTTCAGAATTGTAAATTCTGAGAAGGCATAAACGCAGTTAGACTGAGGTTTAGGTGAGCTTGATTGTTGGTATAAGATAATGTTAGATTTGATTTCATCTTAGCTATCAAGAGGTTTGATTAC
>LXRJ01000790.1 GCA_001684025.1 Candidatus Glomeribacter gigasporarum
CTTTTTCAATTAAGTCACCGGTCAACCTATCATAGGAAGCGATCATTGTTTTGATCTCCTTTTCACGTGTTTCCTGCTGTTCTTCAGAATCACATCCTTCTAAACGTTCGTAAATAGAACTGTTCTTTGTAAATCTTGCCACTTTATCTCCTGTTCGTGTGTTAACATAATAAACATATTTACTAGACTTTTCTGATTGTTTTTGTGAATAGTTGTCATCATTATAACTGGTTGGTGTAATGTAGTAACCATAATCGGTATCCATAGTATAA
>LXRJ01000791.1 GCA_001684025.1 Candidatus Glomeribacter gigasporarum
ATCTCTTTCGGGACGTATGAATTTAACGTTATGCCATTCGGCCTGTGTAATACCTCTGCCAGTTTTTAACGAATGATGAACAAGATCCTGTTTGACTGTATTGGCAAGTTCGTCGTTGTGTACCTGGATGATATAAACATATACTCTGAATCTTTCAATGAACATTTGGATCATATTAGTATAGTTTTCAATAAGTTAAGGGAAGCTAACTTAAAACTAAACTATGAAAAGTGCACTTTTTTCCGCCCAAATATCCACTTTCTTGGTCACG
>LXRJ01000098.1 GCA_001684025.1 Candidatus Glomeribacter gigasporarum
GTGAACAACGAGACTGAAATCGACAGGGGCTATGAATAAAAAGGAACTGATKGACGCGGTGGCCGCGCAGACGGGCCGCCCCAAGAACGAGACCGGCCAGACGCTGACGGCTTTGCTGGCCGTCATCCGGCAGTCGGTGAGCCAGGGCGAGCCGGTGCTGCTCGTGGGCTTTGGGACGTTCAAGGCCGGCCAGCGCGCCGCGCGCACCGGGCGCAATCCCGCAACCGGCCAGGCGCTTCAGATCGCTGTCGGCAAAACGGTGAGATTTGCGGCGGGCAAGGCGTTCAAGGCGGCGGTCAACGCGAAGACGGGCAGCAAGAAGGCGGCGGGAAAAAAGGCGACGGGCAAAAAATAGACGCCCGTCCGGGCAAGCAGGCGTTCGAGTTGGCTTTTTAAGCGCCGTCCAGTGCGCGTTATACCCATCACATCATGACGCACGCTACACTTCCTTTGACGGACGCACTCCGCCAATACCTGCTGGCCCATTCGCTGCGTGAACCGCCCATCCTGCAAGCGCTGCGGGCGGAAACCACAAAGCTCAGCGCCCATGCGATGCAAATCTCACCCGAACAAGGGCAGTTCATGCAGCTTTTGATCCAACTGCTGGGCGCACATAAAGCGCTGGAACTGGGCGTGTACACAGGCTACAGCGCTTTATCGGTAGCGTTGGCTTTACCTGAAACAGGGCGTTTGATCGCCTGTGACATCAACACCGAAACCACTGCCATTGCCCAACGTTTTTGGCAGCAGGCGGGCGTTGCGCACAAAGTGACGCTGCGGCTCGCGCCGGCGCTGGAAACTCTAAATGCCCTGCTGACGGCCGGTGAGGCGGGCAGCTTCGATTTTGTGTTTATTGATGCGGATAAGCAAAACTACGTCTCGTATTATGAAAAGTCCCTGTCACTGCTTAGACAGGGTGGGTTGATGATGATCGACAATGTGCTGTGGCAGGGCCGTGTGGCGGATGAGAATGTGCAAGACCCCGACACTCAGGCGATCCGGGATTTGAATCAGCGGGTTGTAGCGGATGCACGGGTGCGCATCAGTCTGTTGCCGCTAGGCGATGGCGTGACACTGGCGCAGAAATGTTAACAGTACCGCAATGAGAGAAGATGCTGATCAGTGCATTCCGTTTAAATTCCCACGCCTAAATCATAAACAGACACGGCCTGTTGTCCGCTCTGGCCCAGCATCGCACGAGAGAGCGCCATGATCAGCGCGACCACGCCATCGATCTTGTTTTCGGGGCGTTCTTTTCGGGGATAGATGTTGTCTTTCACATCCCGATGGGCGACGACGTTGCTCATCATCCAGGCCAGCGCCGGATTGCCATCGTGTTTGAGCTTGCCTGTTAACACCAGCGCCTCCAGTGTTTTCATCGGCTCAGAGAAGTTGAGCACCGTGGGGCGGACTTCGATCATCGGCACCCCTTCAGCCAACATGCGGGTCGAGAATTGCGTTGCCTGGAACGGGTCGAAGGCCACGGCCTCGATCTGGAATTGGCTGGCAAAACTGAGCAAATCGGCCTCGATCCAGCCAAAGTCGATCACATTGCCGGGGGTGACCGTCAAGAMCCCGGCGTGCTGCCAGCCGGCGTATTGGCTGKTGTCGCTGGCCATGATCGTATTTTCGGGCAGATAATACCGCCCGAAGGTGACAAAACCGCCCTCTGTTTCGGGATCAGCGAACACCAGAGCGAGCGCAGCGATATCGGTCTTGCTGGCTAAATCCAGCCCGAGCCAGCAGGGCTGAGCGGCAAAGTCCTCCAGCTGGAGGGCCGGCTGTGCGCCTTTCTCCCAGGCCCGCATATCCATCCAGCTCACGTTCGCTGTGACCCATTCGTTCAGATGCTTGGTCTTGAAATTGTTAACCGCGCCCGGCAAGCACTTTGCCTTGGCCTGCAAGGACAGCACCACATCGGCTTGCACGGAGATGTCCCAGTTGGGATTGGCTTTGTGGAGCGCGGCTTCTGTGGTCCAGTTATCGCCCTCGTCCAGCCCGTAAATGATGCCGAATTGTGAGTCGTCGGACACGACGCCTTGCAACAGCTGGGTCATCAGGGTGCGGACTTCATAACAGATGCCCGCCCGATTGCTGCCGGCGGTGGTGATCATCCACAGCAGCGAGTTCTTGCGCTTGCCGGTGGCGGTCTCGACCACATCATAGACGGTGCGGGTTTTATGCGCATGCAGCTCGTCGATGCAGCCGAAGTGGATGTTCAGGCCATCCAGCGTCGAGCCTTCCGAGGACAGCGCCTCGAATTTGGAGCCGGTGCGCAGCACATGAATGTTGTGCGCGCCGACCGCAGCCCCGAAGCGCGCCCGAAAACCCGATGCGTGCCGCGCCATCGTCTGCGCCGAACCAAACACAATCCGCGCCTGATCGCGGGTGGTGGCCAGCGAATAGACCTCGGCGCCGCCTTCGCCGTCGGCCGTCAGCATGTACAGCCCCACGGCGGACGATAAGGTCGATTTGGCATTGCCGCGCGGCACCTCGATATAGGCGCGCCGGAAGCGGCGGCGGCCATCGGGTTTTAGCCAGCCAAACACGGTGGTGAGGATGAAGATTTGCCAGGGCTCCAAGCGAATGCGCTGGCCGGTCAGCGGCCCCTTGACGTGCGGCATCCGTTCGACGAAGGCGCAGACGTTATCGGCGGGACGATAGGGCTGTCCGGTCCGATGGCGCAGTGTGGGATTGAATCGGTAAGGACTGTCCTTGGCTTTGAAACGGGCCAAATCGTCCAACTGGCGCCGGCAGGCCCGCTGCACCCAGCGGCCGGCTGCGATTTTGCCGGCTACAACGCTTTGTGCATAACGCCGGGCAATCTCGGTATAGCGGCGCACCTGTTTGACTCAAGGGTACCCTCAAGAGGTCTGCCTTGAAGGCGTGGCCGGATGCGCTGACATCCGGCGGCGTGCCATTGGCGTGAACCCCATCTGGATTTCGTAGCTTCTCATCTTCTCAGACAAAGTCCGCATTCTGTCCCGCAGCGGAGAACACTGCACCTCCCCGCTGGGTGTTCGAATCAGAAAAGCGCTTATGCCTGCTTGACTCAGTTGAGCCGCTGTCTCACGATACCGCCCGGCGCACTTCGCCCAGCGTTCCAGCACGGCCGCGTCCAGGGCATGCAGCACATCGGGTGGCGCGTGATGCACCACATAGGCCCAGGCCGCTTTTGCCGAGTCGGACAGAGACTCAGGCGGCGTGCTCCAGGTGTCCTCGCGCGGTTTCATTTCTGTAGCGTGCAATTGATGTTCGGTCATCTGCATGTCCTCCTCTAATGCGTTCACATGGATAAAATCGTTTGGGTGTTTGGGCGGCTCTTAACCGCCGATCACCTCTTCCCAAAGATCCGGTTCCGAAGTCGTGTCCTGGTACGCGGATACCCGACCGCGCGCCGCTGGCGTAAAGCCCATTTCCGTCTCGTAGCCCTTCATTTCATTCGCTAAATCTCGCATCAAGCCTCTTAAGGCGGAGCGGCGCCAGAGACCCTCCGGGGTTTTGGTCAGCATCGCATTCATGCCGTGCCGGCTGATTTTGGCGGCTGTCTCCTGGTACAGGGCGATGCAATTGGCCCACCTTTCCAGCACAGCCGCATCCAGGACAGAAAATAGACCGGGCGGAGCGTTGCTGACCGCATGGCGCCAAGCTTCTTTCGCCCGCTCCGCCATGTACTCCGGCGGCTCACTCAGTCTGCCCTGAGGCTTAGGCTCATTGGGATTCACCCGATGCTTGCGCAAGGTGCCCCTGAGCTGTTTAATCACGGTCGGTAGCGGTTTACGTCCAGCCATCGTGCGTTCCTGTAACTTTTGCAGGATTTCAGAAATGTCCGGCTCACCCATTTCAATCAGACGGACCCAGATGCCGGTTTGGTTCCAACGGTTAAAGCGAGTCAAAACAGCGTGCCAGTTGCCCAGCGCTAACGGCAAACTTCGCCAGGATGCGCCCGTGTGTCCGACCCATAACACCGCTTCCAGAAATGTCCGCTTGCTCCGGGCGGCTTCCTCACCCTCGCCTCGCCTGCTAGGTAACGCCGCTTGAACTCGATCCCACTGCGCATCGCTTAACATGAAGGGCACTTCACTGTGAACACGGCCCAAAATGGATGTGATCACCCTGCTTTTTGAAGGTGTTCATATTCCCCTCTCTTCTTAAAAACCTTTGTTTTCAAGCACTTATTGAATGGGAGAACGGTTTCCAAAAAATTTTCATTTTGGCCGCGCGTAAAAAGCATTCCCCACACGGATCTAAAACGCTTTTTCCTACAGAGATTAGACCCCCCCTAGGGCCTTCTGGCAAGGCTTTTAGCCACTTTTTACCACTTTCACGCGCAAACCCCGTTTCACCTGCAAACGCCCACAGCGACCCCCCAATCACCCCCCAAACGCACGCAGCGACACCCATCGCTTGGCCGAGGGGGAGTGCCAAGAGCAGCGGAAGCGGCAAAAAACGGGCACCCTTGCGGGCACCCGTCTCTCTCGCATTAGTCAGTCTGTTTTTCCAGGCTCTGCGCCACTTCGCCCGCCAGCGCCGCGATATCCACTTCGCCCTGGGCGACGGCGGTCAATTCCTCAATGTGCAGGCTATCCAGCAAGCGCGTCGCGCGTCTGGCAATTTCCAATTGCGCCTGGGTTTGCCAGTCCGCGTAATCCGCCAAGGGCTGTAAAACGCGCGGATCGCGTTGGCCATAGCCCGTCAAAACATTTTTGACATGGGGTTTTAGGGTTTCTAATGGGATGTTTTTCATCATTGCCTCCGGTTTGAAAAGTTTTTAAAAGTGCCTTGGCACACCTGTAGTAACGCGCTTTAGAGCCTAGAAGCCAAGCGTTTTTTGCAAAAATCAAAAGATTTTTTTGGCGATTTTTTCTTTCAAAAAGACGGCAAGAAAACGCCGTCCCTTAAGACACGCGGCCCGCTTCAGCCAGCCTGATTTTCCAACTCGATTTCGTAATGCCAGACCCAGCCTTTCAGATAAGGCAGGTCACAGGGAATGCCGTAATACGCTTCCGTCTCTGCATCGATCTTCATCTCTGTCCAATCCTCGATCATCCGATCAATGGCGTCTGATAAAGACATCCTGCTGTGCATCCTGTAAAGGGCATCGTCCCGCAGTCCACGGACATGCCGCGCAAAGCGGCACCCGTGGCGGCTATCCAGGAAGCGGCGAGCCGCCTCTGAACTTGCCCCGGTCGTCTGGGCGATGGCGGAGAACGCCAGCGGCCACGCGACTTCAGCCTGATCTTTCATCGCGCCCCAGAATCCCCTTTCACCCCAGCCCCGCGTCCGATTTTGAGCCGCAGGCACGACGGGAAGAGCGGCAGGATCAGGCGTCAGAGCGGTCGATTCGGTTTCAAGACCGACGTCCGCCTTCACGTGTTCAAAGGCTAAATCTTCACGGATATTCATCTTGTCCTCCTTTCATTAAGTACCTGAAAACACCCGTAGTAACGCGCTGCGGGGCTTAAAAGCCAAGCCTTTTTGATGAAAAAAACGACCGAAAAAATGTTCTTGATTTCTGCAAAAAAGGCTTGGCTTCCAAGCCCCAAAGCGCGTTACTGGAGGTGTTCTTAGGCACTTAATTGAAAGGAGGAAATCATGCACATCGATTCAAAAACCCTACGCGACGACGTCAAAAGAATTTTGGTCCAATACGGCCAATACGATCCCAGTCTGTTGG
>LXRJ01000793.1 GCA_001684025.1 Candidatus Glomeribacter gigasporarum
TTAAAAGCCCAATGATGGTTTTCCTTTGACGGCACTCATACGTTGATCCAATTAGATTCAAATATGGTAGGGGAGAGTTATTTTTGGACACACATGGGTGTTATTTTAAACCAAGTATATAAATTTCAAAAAGTAGAAATTTCAAAATAACGCCCATGTGCATTATTGCATGCAATACAATAGATTGATATTCAGATCTGAGCATTGTGAGAATCAATTGTTGTTTTCGCTTTCCCTGCTTCAAGAAAAGTTCATTTTCTAACATATATA
>LXRJ01000796.1 GCA_001684025.1 Candidatus Glomeribacter gigasporarum
GGAGAGGAAAATGATGATGAAATTATTGAAATTAGAGGATTAAATCATAGCTTAGAACAAGAGAAGTTAGAAAAGGAAGTTGTACAAGATGCTTTATTCTCTACTGCTCAAATCTTTGGTTATGAAGTAAATGTTCTTATTGACACTGGGTCAAAAGGGTGTGTAATTGCTAAACAATTTCTGGATAGRATAGGAAAACAAATTGATGGACCAAGTAACGTTCGTGTTGTAGATATCACTGGAAATAGGACAACCCCTTTAGGAA
>LXRJ01000798.1 GCA_001684025.1 Candidatus Glomeribacter gigasporarum
TTTTTTCTTATAAGTATCACTTTTTTTTTTTATTATATAATAATATACTAACTTTATTCTTTTTTTTTAAGTTTTAGTTTTCTTTCTTATTATTTTTAGCATTCATAATTAGATCTTTTTAAAATAGACTTTCAGTTTCACTTAACAGTATTCTTTCTTATAAGTATTACTTTTTTCTTTTTTTTTATTATATAATAATATAYTAAYTTAATTTTTCTTTTTTTTTTAAGTTCTGGCTTTTTGCAGTATTATCAAAGATTTTT
>LXRJ01000799.1 GCA_001684025.1 Candidatus Glomeribacter gigasporarum
ATAATAAAGACATTTGATATGCTTCTAAACTCGAATAATTCATGCACGGTTTCAAATGAGCTTCTTGTTCAAATGGTACACAGATCAAAGAGATTACAAAAGGTTACTATAAGTGTACTCTGTTCAAATTTGTATGCACATAAATCATTACTCAGAATTCTCAAGACGAAAGAACTGGAACTGCTTCATGTGCCATCTCTATCATTCGGTGAATTTGAAAATATATCCTTTGCAACTTCAGAAACAATGATCCAAGAATTAG
>LXRJ01000800.1 GCA_001684025.1 Candidatus Glomeribacter gigasporarum
GCTAAAATTTAAATAAAATATTATTGAATATATAATCTATATATAGTAAAAGTTTGAGCCGATTTGAATAATAAGATATCGAGAAAATTAATGTTAAACTTTAAAAAAATCTGTTGAATTTTATAAAATCGTTATTAATCGATAGTGATATAATCGTTATTAATCGTTTATATCATTAATCGTTATTTATTGTTAGTGATATATATCGATATATAGCAGTTAAATCGATATATATCGATAATTGTTAATTGATATATATC
>LXRJ01000802.1 GCA_001684025.1 Candidatus Glomeribacter gigasporarum
AGTTATTGTGGACTATTGCCAACAAGATGGTTTTATACTTAATTGATTATTATACTTACTCCCTAAAGAATTAAATAGTTTTAAGATTTCTAATTTTAAAATGTCAGATTCAAATCTACTATTGAAGCTTAATTCATAACTTACTTTGTAATCCAATCTTGATATTTGTCATAACTCTTTTCCACACCAATTCCGTATCTGTAACAAATGGCAGTCTTAAAAATTCCCATAGAATTACTTGCCTTAGCTGATTTCAAAT
>LXRJ01000803.1 GCA_001684025.1 Candidatus Glomeribacter gigasporarum
TAAACCTGATGAATTATTATGGGAAAGAAGGGTTTTAAAATATGAAGAGGATTTTGAAGAATCTGTAAATATTTTTAATAAACATTTTAAAAATCATTTTTATCTATTAGATTTAGATGATTTATATGAATACGCAAAAAAATATTTAGTATAAATAATTTTATTATTTTATTGTTTATTTTTTTACTTTGTTAATTTAAAATGTATATATTTAATTTTACAAATTTATAAATAAATATCGACACGATGATTAAAAAT
>LXRJ01000804.1 GCA_001684025.1 Candidatus Glomeribacter gigasporarum
AACAACTGCCTGTCACCTTGTTCTTACAATATTATTTGTCTTGAATGCTTATATTATTGCATCCAATCATTTAATAGGATCCTAATTTTTTCCAATAAACATTAAAATTTTTACTATGCTTCATTCATTTATTTTGGTATAGGATTGTTGAGGCTGTATTAATATATGTGCTACAACTTTTAGCAATTGTATTGTTTGCTGATCAGGAGTATTTTGCTGATTATAGTTCATTGGTGAGTTATCCAAAAGACACTTG
>LXRJ01000806.1 GCA_001684025.1 Candidatus Glomeribacter gigasporarum
TCATTTCTAGCTTCAGAAGAGTGCTAGAAAGTTAACTTTAAAATTAATCATTTATAATCACGTATTCAGAGAAGTTAGCTTAGACATGATATTCTGAAAAAGGTAAAGAAAAAAGAGCTTTGTTGAAATCTTAAAATGCACTAAAGCTAAACATTTATTAACAAAATAGCTACCATGTTTTTTCTTAGAGTTGAAGAGTTAAGTGTTTGGAGCAAAGCAAACTTCTTGTTCATGTGAAAGATAGAATTATATTTA
>LXRJ01000807.1 GCA_001684025.1 Candidatus Glomeribacter gigasporarum
CGTAATCGAATTCATCTATTGAWACTTCAAATAGTTCATCAATATTGAAGAGGAGTACTCACCTTTGATTGGGAGTTGTAGATTGTGATGTATAAACTTTGACTCCTTCATGTGCTGCAGGTGCTTCATCTGCTGTGGATATTGGTTGTATTTCATTTTCCTTGTCACTATCCTTCAACACAACCACATCATTTTCCTCTAACAAACTTCTTTCATTTTTCACCAAAACTTCACCTTCATCAGCCTCACTTTC
>LXRJ01000095.1 GCA_001684025.1 Candidatus Glomeribacter gigasporarum
GGAGGTATGGCCCTGGAATGATTTCAGGGCATCCACGCTGCCGTCGACCGCCCACAGCTTGACGGTCTTGTCATCACTGCCGGAGGCGATCTGTTTGCCGTCCGGCGAAAAGACGACGCTATTCACCCAGCCGATATGGCCCTCGAATGATTTCAGGGCCTCGGTGCTGCCGTCGACCGCCCACAGCTTGACGGTATAGTCACAATTGCCGGAGGCGATCTGTTTGCCGTCCGGCGAAAAGACGACGCTCCTTACAGGGAAGGTATGGCCCTGGAATGATTTCAGGGCATCCACGCTGCCGTCGACCGCCCACAGCTTGACGGTATTGTCCTCACTGCCGGAGGCGATCTGTTTGCCGTCCGGCGAAAAGACGACGCTACTTACAGGGAAGGTATGGCCCTGGAAGGTGCGCTTGTTTTCCAGGGTTTTCGCATCATACAGCTGTATGTGCACCCCCGTACCAATGGCCAACCAGCATCCATCGGGTGAATAGGCGCAGGCGCTCACTTCGGCGGTTTCCTGCAGGAAGGGCCATTCACCAAAGCGTACCCCTTCCATCCGCGCGTCATTCAACTGCGCGTTGCGTAGCCACGTCGTCGTGAAATTGACAGTGCGCAGATCCGCCCCTTTGAGCTGCGTCGAGTCAAATACCCCGTAGCTTAAGTCCGCGCCGGGGATGCGAATGCCGTTCAAATCCTGGCCGGTAAAATAAACGCCCGCCTTGACCAGGATCGTGATCGCATTGGCGGCGGCCTGGCGCACTTCAGGGTCGGTTTTTGAGCGCTCGATGATCGCACAGAGCCTTTCCTTAAACGCTGGCACTTGCTGGACGCGTTCGCTTAACAGTTGCACGATGGCCGGTTCGCCGATCCAATGCTGGGGAGCCAACGGGAAGTCGCGCCGCGTTTGGGTCGGCTGTTCGGTTGGGTTTTCAAAGCTGTAGCTTGAGGCGGCGCTACCGCGGCGGCTACGGGTTCCGGACGCCGCCGATGCGTCGTTCAATGCTTCGATCAGTGCGCGCGCGGCAAAATGCTCCAGCAATGATTTATGGATAAAGCGGTATTGATTGCCGCTGCGGGTCAGTGGCCACGCTTCGCGCAGCAGCCACTTCTTGTCCTCTGGGCCGAAAAATTTATCTTTCCAGCTCCCTTCGTCTTTAAAGAGCGAATAGTCGACCACCGGCTTGCCGGCATTCTCTTTATAGAGACTCACGGCCAGGTCCTGCACCAATCGGATGCCGTGCTGCGTGAAGTCGTCATCAAGTAAATCTTTAAAGAGTTCCTTTTTAGGCCCCATTAAATTTTGTTCGCTGAGGCGTTTTAGGTTGCGCTCAAACCATTGTTCGACGAACCGGTCATACAGGTCCATGCGCAACTGAACGGCGGGCTTGTCTTTTCCTTTGTCTTCCAGGCGCGGCAAAGCGTCCAGCACAATGCGCAGTAAAAAGGGGGTGCGCACCAAGTCTTGTAAGTGGGGTATTTTCTCGGTTGCCTCTTGATGCGGGTCTAGCCCCAGGGCTTTTTGATAGTCCGCCATCTCCCAACCGGTTGGGTGGGTCTTCACATATTTTGCGAGATAGTCTTGAATGGTTTCTGTTGAAAACGGCTCGATAGCATATTCCTGAAATAAAGAGGAGGGGCCCTCCTCATTGCGATCAGCCGGCTGAAAGAAGTGTTGATAGTGCTGGCCGAGATACTCGGTGCGGCAGCTGATGATCATTTTGCCTTGCCATTGCCCGTCTTTGTTGAGCTCATTTTTTGTATACAAATTCTGGGTTTGCCGGGTCTCATCGTAGCCATCGCAAATCCACACAAACGAGCGTTTTTTCGCCTTGAGTTGATCGATCTGCGGCGGGGTCAATCCGTCCCGGCGCAACTGTTTGGCAATCAGATCTTGATCCGGCTTGTCGATATTCGGCAGCGTGATAAATAAGGGGATCGACCCGCCCGCTTGATATTTGTCCCACAACCGGGCTTCGACAAATCGGTTAAAGGTTGATTTACCGGCCCCCGAATCGCCGCGCAGCAATAACACCTTTTTCTCGTTGTCCTCTTTGAGAAACGCTTCGACTTCCGGCCATAAATCGACGGGGGGCTGTTGAACGGCGTGGCCGGCCGCCTGAACGGGGTCGCCCATCTGCTGATCGGACGTCTTGATCTGCTGAATCATCTCTTTGCCACGCGGGTGAATATAGATCGCCTGCTCTTTGTGAAACGGTTGGATACCTCTTTCGGCTTTGAGCCGGCTTAAAATGGTTTCAATGTCCTGTGGCTTACTCTGGACGCGATTGAGCAGCTTGGAGCCGCTTGTTTTGAGCGGGGCGGTGGACAGAGGATAGCTTGAACTTTTCTCCAGGTTTTGCAGGCAGCTTTTATAAAGCGCTTGCCTTTCCGCATTCCCGACTTTGGCTAAAGCGTTTAAGCGGGCTTTAGCTTCATCGGCCTGCTTTTGCGCCACGTCGCTGATCTCTACCTGGTCGGCAAGCGCCTTGAGGGTTTTGATAATCGAGCGTTTCACAGGAGGCTGCTGGCCCCATTTGGCATCCTCTCGATACATCTCGACTAAAAAGTCGAGCGCGCCGTGTTGAACCTCAGTATCCAAAAGCGGATTGGCCGCTAGTCCGCCCAGGCGTTCACACAGCCCAAACAGAAAGGCGGGGTGGCAGGAATCGGCGCGGGTGAGACCGCTTATCTGTTTCTTAAAGCTGGCGAATGGACTGATTGCCAGTAAGGTATCTACGCCGCGCAGCATTGAATACCATCCTGCACTTTTCCCTTGCAGGGTGAAGTTTTTTTTCAGATCGTCGATCAAGGCGTGTTCGTTTTCCGCGAGTGGTTGGATGTCGGCATAAAGCGCTTGGGCGTTTTCTATCATCTGAACGCTTGTGTCCCGCAAGGTCTCAAGACTGTCTATCACACTGCCGAGATCGAAATTTTTGACCGCACTCACGAAACTTGAAATGCCTTTGACGAGTGTCCAGACTTCACCTGCAACCGTCTTGAGCGAAATCTGCTCTTCGGAGATCTTCCGTAACGCCTGACAGGCGTAAGTCCCTTGATAGACAAGATGCACATCGTCGCTGTTCTTTAATTCTTTCAGGTATTTGGTAAGCGGTGTAGCGAGGGCGGCTGTGTCTAAGCCGGTGACCTTCGTTTGGGCCATCGCATCGAGCACCTGCGAGACTGCGCGGGTCAATTGATAGCGGTTTTCCGTTCCCTGTGCATGGGTCGCCTGGAGGCGCGTGCTTAAGACGGTGAGGATTTTGACGAGATCATCCGCTTCCAGATAGTCGGTCTTCGCGCTTTGGATCAACTGACTGACACCGGCAAGCAAATGAAAATCCAACAAGATCGCCCGGTTCAATTCGCCAATAAACTGCTCTAACACCCTTCTAAACGTTTCTTTCTGCAGAACTGGCGTTAAGGTAACCACTTCAGCCACGATCTCCGCGTTTTTAAACTCCTCCTTGAGGAAGGCTTTGACGATCTCTTCCGCCAGCGTGTTTAAGCGCGCTTTTTCGGTTTCGTTGCCATCGACTTTCTCTAACCATGCCTGCCCTTCTTGATGCGAGACCTTTGATTTGTCGAGGGATAATAGGGTCAGACAATGCGCAAGCTGAGCCGTGTTTTTAAAGAGACCACCCACGTCAGGCAATTCATACTGCGGGTCTGACTCAGGCGGGATAAGGCTGTGCGCAGCGTCGTCGGCGGTGTTCGAGGAGACGGTGGCGGAAGCGTTCGGCACCGGGGAGACGGTGTGCGTGGCGGCGTGCGAGGGAACCACTAAGGGCGTCATCAGAAATTGATGCGCTGACCGCAGATAATGGCTCACGTGCTGCAACAGCGGCGGGAAGGGCGAAGGGGTCGGGACGGCTAAGCGGTTTAATTGCTGCTCAGCGTCGGGATGGCCCCATTCCTGCGCCTTTTTGTAACTAGCCTGCGCTTTAGCGGCATTTCCCAATTTTTCCAAAACCTCCGCGCGTTCGAAATAGGCTTCGGCGATCTGTCTATACAGCGTTTTTTCTTCGTCTGTCTGCGGGGTACGCGCTTCTTTAAGCGCGATTTTCAATTCGGATAGCGACGGGGCGATCTGGTGCGCGGCTGCTACCTTAAAGGTGACTTTCGCCTGGTCGTAGCTACCCAAGGCTGCTTCCCATTTTTGCGCCGTCTTTTGCTGCCGGGCCTGGTCTAAATAGCTTTGCGCCAGCTCCAGCGCATTGTCTGCCGTTAGGGCTTGGGAAGAAGTACTGCTGAACATCGGTGTCCCCCTGTCATGCGGCTAGAGTCCAGACTGGATTTCAATATCAAAGGAGCATATCTTTTTTATTTTAAAAAGCATATCTGGGACTCAACTGGTGTGGAGGTGTCTCGAAGCATCGCGCCGGGCTAAACGCTTTATCGCCCGAACCTGCTGACAATCTCCCGCTGGGCTTCCCAATCCACAGGTAGAGGATGTCGCTGAAACCAGAGCAAGGTCATCGTTCTCGGCTGCCGGCCCGCGATTAGCCTCTTCACAATATCTGGGGCAAGCAGGTTCAGCCGCAGCAACTCGTTGACCGTCGAGGGGTGCAGTCCTTCGCGCTGCGCGATCTCCGAGCCGCTGGTTGCAATGCCCTCATCCAGAAGCCTCTGCCAGTGAAAGGCGCGACCCAGCGCAATCAGCAGCGCGGTATCGCAGGACGGTGGGATTTTTCCGAGCGTCGCAGGGCCCGTTTGAACCGAATCTGCATTGGGTGGAACGATCACGGTGCGTACTCCGCGCTTTTTAAACTGGACAGGAATAAAAGTGGTGAGTTTGACGCCCGTCCCGTCCACAACCCGCTGCAGAGCGGCCGCGTCCACCTGTCGGATTAGCCGCATGCTGTCGCCCGCCCCGCTTCCCAGGCGCGCAATTCTCCGCCGATGGTGCCAGCGGTCAACTCACCGGCCAGCTGCTGCCAGCCCGATTCGCGCCACTGGATATCGATGCCACCTTCACGCAATTGCACCCGTTCAATCAACAGCTGCACGATGCGCTGCTGCTCAGCGGGAAAGAGCTGCGCCCACAGGGTGGACAGATTGCGTAACGCCAGCACCACGGCCGGTTCTCCAATGTCTGGCTCGACCGCCTGTACCCGTTGCCACACCGACTGCACGACTTCTGGGGCCGCGAGCGCCGCTTGTACCTGCGCCAGCACTAACTCTTCGATCTCAGAAGCGGGCAGCATTCCCATCGAGCCGGCGCCCGCGCCAAAGCGCCGATCCCGTGTCGAGACGTAATAGCGGTACACTTTGCCTCCTGGCTTCCGAGTGAAGGTCGGCTGCATTTTCTCGCCGTCCGGCGCAAAGAGCAGCCCGCGCAAAAGTGCTTCGGTTTGACCGCGCGGCTGACCCGGTGCACCTTGTCCTTTGAAGCTCTCCGCCAATATCGTCTGCACCGAATCCCATAACGGCTTCGGAACAATGGCCGCGTGCTGACCGGGATAGGCGATGCCTTTGTGGACAATCTCGCCTCGATACAAACGGTTGCGCAACAGCCGATGGAGATATTTCTTGTCGATGCGCTGGCCAGTGCGCTGGATACCGTGTCGGGTTTTCAGCGCCTTGGTCGTCACCCCTTCAGCGGCCAATTTGCGCACCAATTCCGTGCTCGAACGCAGCCGCACAAAATCGGCAAAGATGCGGCGCACCGTTTTGGCCTCGGCTTCATTGACGACCAATTGGCGGTCTTGGACGTCATAG
>LXRJ01000809.1 GCA_001684025.1 Candidatus Glomeribacter gigasporarum
AACTAAATCTGGTAGATTATAGAAACAAGCTATTCAAATCTATATGATATATCAAAAATTTGGATTACAACAATTATATAAATCAAGTTTTGTTAATGCATCGATGATTGGTGAATGAAAAACAGAAGATTATGAAAATTAGTTTATTAATTTATTCATTTATTATTTATTATTTATTATTTACTATTATTTATTTATTTATTCTTTATTATTATAGTATTAACACTTYAWTTATYWKKAATGGCAAGGT
>LXRJ01000810.1 GCA_001684025.1 Candidatus Glomeribacter gigasporarum
CTAGCACATTAATAAATAGACATTATCATCAGACCAATTATGAATAAAAAGTTAATAACTTACTTTTTTTTATCCATTCTTAGTTAGGATAGAGCCGATTCTAAAAATGATGATTTATTCCGAAAATCATGAAGTGATTTCTTATTAATATTTAACGCTATATAATAACGATATAAGATAACGCTAATGTATATCTAATTTTTTATAAATTACTTATTTCTATACTATTTATTGTGCTCTATGATGCA
>LXRJ01000811.1 GCA_001684025.1 Candidatus Glomeribacter gigasporarum
TCAATGAGTGCTGGGAACAAAGCCCATTCATCATGCCAGCGTCCAAAAGGAATCATTCCCGCAAAAATTATTAAAATAGAAATGCAGAGTGCGGCAAAAAACCACGTAAAGGTTTGATTACCTATGGAACCATATTTAATAGAATATAAACGAAAAGCATTTAATAGACGTTTTGAAACGATTTTCACATCATCTCCCTACTGGCGTTAACATGAGATTGAGGCATGGCTCGGTAGATCGCCCTTTA
>LXRJ01000812.1 GCA_001684025.1 Candidatus Glomeribacter gigasporarum
AAAAGAAACTAAAAGGAAAAAATTATTGATACTTAAAGACTATTTCTGGCCTATTTTGAATCCAGTTGTCATTTTCAAACCTACCTAAAGAAGTGAGAAGTTAGTATTGGTAATTAAAAAGAAAAAAATAAAAACAAAACAATTATATACTACTACTTATCTTAAAGACTAGCTAGCTCGTCAAACAGCCACTTTCAAACATATCTAAAGAAATAAAGAAATTAGAAACAGAGTTGAAACAAACAC
>LXRJ01000814.1 GCA_001684025.1 Candidatus Glomeribacter gigasporarum
ACTAAAACATTAAAACATTAAAACACTWWWWNCAYTAAAACACTAAAAACACTAAAACACTAAAATACTAAAAACTAAAACATTAAAACACTAAAACATTAAAACACTAAAACACTAAAACAATAAAACATTAAAACACTAAAACACTAAAATACTAAAATGCTAAATCACTAAAACACTAAAATGCTAAATCACTAAAACACTAAAATGCTAAATCACTAAAACACAAAATCAAAAATTTTGTT
>LXRJ01000815.1 GCA_001684025.1 Candidatus Glomeribacter gigasporarum
TATGCCACTTTAAGAAAAGGTCCTGTTCGATCTCGTAAAAATTGATTWATCTTTTTTTCTACTACCTTTGATTGTTTTATCGTTTTCTTTATCATCTCATGCCAATATAATTGTTTTATCTTCTTTTGGACTAATGGAGATATTGTTTTTTTAATTTCATATTYTTTGTCRATATTTRCAAACATCGATTCTGGTAATGTGTAAAAAATTGAATCGGTATCTCCATATACCACATTATATTCAAG
>LXRJ01000816.1 GCA_001684025.1 Candidatus Glomeribacter gigasporarum
CATTTCCCTTTTAGTGGCTCATTTTTCGATGCATATCAACAGCAGGACACGCGCAGAAAGATTCAATTGGGTGGACTGGTGATCAAGGCAGGGTTAGACAGCGAGGATAATTCAGTGATTCTAGGTGCTCTCATACTGGCAGTTAAAGCGCTTTCGGGTGGCAAAAGAGAAGAAGCAAGAGAAAGATTTAGGCTGGTTGGAGATCGGGCATTTTTCAACAATGAAAATGTGTCGTCTTAAA
>LXRJ01000817.1 GCA_001684025.1 Candidatus Glomeribacter gigasporarum
GGAAAAGATCACTTGATAAAGCTATAAAATATAAAGAATTTAGTGATAATGTATTATTAGTTGAAAGTGATTATGAAGATTCTGAAATTGAAGAAGTTGAAGATTAGTAAAATTTTTTATACAAGGTTAAAATTTTAATAAAATTCATATTAAATAATATTTTAAAACTTAGATTTTTTTAAAATAATTTTAAATATATATATTAGTTTTTAAAAAAATTTTTTTTGTTATAAGCATATTG
>LXRJ01000818.1 GCA_001684025.1 Candidatus Glomeribacter gigasporarum
TTTTTTGCCAAGCCAAGACTATATATGTCCTCAAAGTCAAGTGATCTATATATTCCTATTGAGACATAAAAAAGATTACATCACTGATCATATTTATGTATAATCGACACGCCAGTTTGTTATATAAGAAAACTCTAATATCATTTTGATTTGTCTTGATTCATATTGTTCGATATTAACCTGATAGTTCTATAAACTAGTCAACTAGAGTTTCATGACATTATCCCAATTTTAGCTGT
>LXRJ01000819.1 GCA_001684025.1 Candidatus Glomeribacter gigasporarum
TTATTAGTATCTTTAAACTTCGTTACAATGTTTTTTTTATTGTATATCTGATTTTACTCAAGTTTTTATTAATGAAATAACAAAACCCATTCTATGAAACTAGCATTATTTTTCGATTTAACACAACTTTTATTAGAAGTATAATAACAATTACTATAATAAAATCTTTCATAAATTGATATTTTATATTAATGAATTTTTAATAAACTCTTCTAATAAGTATTTTTAATACCTGTTAG
>LXRJ01000178.1 GCA_001684025.1 Candidatus Glomeribacter gigasporarum
GCGGTGGGTCAAATTTAAGTTGCTGATCAGCAATTAAAGTGGGTCAGTTTTAAATTGCTGTTGACAACGGCGATGACGGCCTATACCGCCTATGTGGTGACTCTGATGATGATTAAGCTCATCTGGAAGTGTGAAAAGCAAGAGTTCGAGATGAACGCCAAGCGGCATTTGAAGAGCTGCACCTATCTGGGTTCGTACTGCAAGACGGATGCCATCGGGCTGTGCATAGAGAAACGGGAATCGTATTGCTGTTTCAGCTCGCCGCTGTCCCGCATCATTCAGGAGCAGGTACGGCCTCAGCTGGGAATGTCTTTTGGGGATGCGGAACATCCGCAGTGCGACGGGATTCCGGTCGAGCGGATGTCGGAGGTGGACTGGGCTAAGGTCAATCTGGACGAATGGCTGGGGATTTTGCAGAGCAGCGGGCATTTCCCGGAAGCAGGCAATCTGACACCGGAGGCGCTGACAGGCAAGGGCAGTCCCTTTAACACGGAGGGGGATCGGAAGGCGGTGCTGGAACGGACGCAGCGGCGGTTGGAAGGGGTAGATGTGGATAGGCTGAGGAAGCAGGCGGGGAAGATGGTCAAGCCCGATACGGGGGCGGACTGAATTTGCAGCCGCAGAAAAGACGCAATATACTTTTGATATATCTCTTTGAGGTGTTTATGGATACAGCAAAAGTGTTCTGGTCGGGTCGCTCCCAAGCCGTGCGGCTTCCTAAAGCGTTCCGTTTTGACGGTAAGACGGTGCGCGTGCGTCGGCATGGCAAGACGGTCATCCTTGAACCGCTGGCTGAGGATTGGCAGTGGCTGGACAGCCTCGTCGGCGAATTAGATGTGGATTTTGTTCGTGCGGCCGCTGAGCAGCCGAGTGCACAGGATCGGCCTGAGCTGGACGAATTGTTTCAATGAGCCGCTATTTATTGGATACCAACGCGGTCATTGCCCTTTTAAACAGCCAGGATTCCGCCATTGCCAATCGTCTACGTCAGCGCAGACCCGAAGAAGTCTATATCTCCTCGATTGTGTTGCATGAACTGTTCTATGGTGCATTCAAAAGTCGGCGGGTGGAACACAATACGGCGCTGGTGGACCGCCTTCAGTTTGAAGCGCTGGCTTTTGATCAGGAGGATGCCCGGCAAGCGGGCCGCATCCGAGCCCAGCTTTCAAAGCAAGGCGCGCCTATCGGGCCGTATGATGTGTTGATTGCAGGACAGGCAAAGGCGCGTGAGATGATTCTGGTGACGCGCAATCTGAGTGAGTTTAAACGGGTGCAGGGGCTGGCATGTGAAGATTGGGAAGAAGCATTCTGATCCGTTTGAGCATGGCCCAATTCCGCATCACGCAAAAATTCTCTGCGGATAGCAAAGTCCCTCTATCGGCAAGTCCGCGTGCGGTGATTCGCTGCTTGATAAGCCGGTGCGTAACAAGCCCCGCTGTTCAAGGGTGGAGCAGGATAGCGCAGATGGCGTGTTTCGGTGGGATGTCCGCTGCTGTTCAATATTTAGAGGGATTTGATATTCGGACAAAAATGTCCGATACTTTATAAATGAAAGGCAATGAGTTTCTCAAGAAAGTTAAAGCGCTCGCCAAAAGGAAGGGCTGGGAATATGAATRGCACGCGGCGCAAGGCAARGGTAGTCACGGCACGCTGCGCGTGAATRGGCGATTTACAGTGSTCAGAAGCCTAAAGGACGAGTTGAAGACRGGCACTTTCAAGGRAATGCTCAAGCAGTTGGGGATTGAAGAACACGRGCTTTATAAATGAGTGAAGGGGATTATGCGCACTTACGAATACCCATTTAGATTTACGCCAGCCGAGGAYGRAGGTTGGATCATSRCCTGTCGGGATTTGCCGGAGGCGATCTCCCAGGCAGCTGCCRATGAGAATTGCGCAGAGATCGCGTCAGGATGTTTGCAGGCYGCCYTGGAAGGGTATATCCGTTATGGGATGACACTGCCTGYACCCAGTCMKSYCCAGGCAGGAGAAGTTTTAATTGCGCCGCCTGTTGAGACGCTTGCGAAAGCGGCGCTTTATAGTGCAATGATGGAAGCTAAGGTCAATAAATCTGAGCTTGCCCGACGGCTCGGTGTAGATGAAAAGGAAGTCCGCCGGATGCTGGATCCTGGACAGGGCTCGAAAATACCACGTATTGCGCATGCTATTGAAGTGTTAGGGAAACGCTTGCAGATTGCTTTGGCTTAAATGAAACTGGCCCATTGATTGGCATGGCCCAATTCCGCATCACGCAAAAATTCTCTGCGGATAGCAAGATTCCCCTATTGGCAACTCCACGTGCAGCGGTCTCGCTGCTTGATGACTGGGTAATTGATGCGCTGCACATTCATCGAAAGAAGGTCGCGCTCGTTACCCATGTTCGCTCGCTGCTGAGCTTTCTGATGCCCTATGTACAGGTCGGCGGTGCTAAAAGCATTCCCGACTGTGTTCCAGTCTGCCTGCAACAGTTTCTTTACGATCATGATTTTTCTGAATATGTTCAGGAGATGGAACAGGTATTTGCCGAGCCTCCTATATTCTGCAAAGTGGATCATCGCAAGCTCATCGATCATATGACGGATTTCAAGAAGAATATAAGTGTCAATCAGCGTGCAAAAGTTTCCACCTGTCAGGGTCCAAAAATTGCCAGTTTTCCGTCTTGAG
>LXRJ01000820.1 GCA_001684025.1 Candidatus Glomeribacter gigasporarum
TATTTGAATTTAATTCAACTCCTTTTTGTTTGATTATATAATAATAAAATCGATCTGGATCCAATTCAATCCCATGATCCTTACGTATTCATTTTGCAAATCCTAGTATCATTTGATTTCCTTTTCTCGATTGTGATATTTCAATCTGTTGTTAAATTTTGTTTTTTTCTTGGATAGATGTTTGTCTGTCAAATAATTTTATATGCTCAGATCCGGTTGGAGGCATATACAATGGATCA
>LXRJ01000821.1 GCA_001684025.1 Candidatus Glomeribacter gigasporarum
TTATGAACCATGTTTACGAAGGAATAGCCTACAAATACGTTGTAGTTTATCTCGATGACACTAATGTATTTTCTCGAACTTTTGATGATCATATCAAGCACTTAAAAGAAGTATTTATCAGAATCAGAAAAGCTGGATTAAAGCTTAATATAGAAAAGTGTAATTTTTGGATGAAACGATTACCTTTTCTTGGWCACATTATAGAAGAAAAAGGAATCTCTCCAGACCCAGACAAGAT
>LXRJ01000822.1 GCA_001684025.1 Candidatus Glomeribacter gigasporarum
CCCCCTAATGACTAATAAAGCCCATTTGAATCTTCTCTTAATCCTTCATAATCTCTAACGGTTTGGGCTGCCAATTAGCTGTAAGTAGCTTTCTCGATTAGAGTCAAAGTAACCCTCCATCCTAAGTTACTATACTTATTTGTGGACTTTAGAGCCAATTGCAAACTGATATGCAAGACTTGGATAAGAACCTCCTTATCAATTAATGGATAAAAAGCCGCCGGTACATCAATACAG
>LXRJ01000823.1 GCA_001684025.1 Candidatus Glomeribacter gigasporarum
CTGACCTTTTTCCTTTTGAATAGCTAATTGATATTCTTTTTCATGTCGTTTTGCAAAATGGTTTTTTAGATTTGTTAAATTGGTATCAATAGGATAACTTGCTTCACATTTGTTACAGATTAGTCTTGTTTTTAAAGTATTAATATGAAAATAATTACGAATTTCATGTGTAGTCCGCATTTTGTTTTTTTWNAGANNTTTTTTTTTTGATTAATTTATATTTATATAATAAAATA
>LXRJ01000825.1 GCA_001684025.1 Candidatus Glomeribacter gigasporarum
TAATACTTATATGAAAGAATACCAGAAAGTAAAACCAAAAGTTTATTTTAAAGATTTAACTATAGAAAACAAAAAACAAAAAAGAAAGCTAGAACTCAAAAGAAAAAAAATTAAGTTAATATATTATTATATAAAAAAACAAAAAAGTGATACTTATACAAAAGAATGCTAAAAAGCAAAACTAAAAGTCTATTTTAAAGATCTAATCATAAGCACCAAAAATAWCAAARAAGA
>LXRJ01000828.1 GCA_001684025.1 Candidatus Glomeribacter gigasporarum
ATTTAGTAAGAATATGATAAGATCTCACYGCAAACTATGAATAAGAGTAACCATATGATATTTTCATAACACAATAATAAGATAGAATAATAGATAATTCTAGATATTATCATTAGAACTATAAATATTGCCGGTATCCATTTAACAACCAGAATCAACAAAATGACAACTGGAATCCAGAACGAAACCATCCTAAATGTACTATTACATTTTAACCGAACCAAGGACAAT
>LXRJ01000829.1 GCA_001684025.1 Candidatus Glomeribacter gigasporarum
TGAAGTGCTACTTCCTCCCCCCCCTTAAAATAACCCAAGGGAGGAGTTGGTAACCTTACCTACCAAGGATAACCCCTTTCTATTCTAAAGAGAAGAATAAGAGGAATAAAAGCATTATTGCTTTTATGCAAGAATCTAAACGGTTAAGTAGGTGAGGCTTAAACAAAGGAGTTGGTTAAAATAAGGATTGGCTTCTGGTTATCWWGKAGCCTCCTGTGAAGCTATTCTTAC
>LXRJ01000830.1 GCA_001684025.1 Candidatus Glomeribacter gigasporarum
TCATGAAATGGTTGCCGGGATATCTTTGATCAAAGTTGTAAAAAAATATAAATTCTGTGAGGTTATGAAAAATTGGGATATGGTGCCATATTTGAAATAACAAGTCCATATCGTGATGTACTAAATTTATAAATGGTTAAAGAAGTTCTGTTTCTTGACATCACTTGCTTTCGGAAAACTTAATCAGGTCTTTGCAGCAAATCAATGGATTTTAATCGATTAAATGTTAC
>LXRJ01000831.1 GCA_001684025.1 Candidatus Glomeribacter gigasporarum
AAAATCTATCTTACAAAGGTCTTTGTATTGYTACTATATTCGCGGTGCCTAATTACCACCAAACAAGGTTCTTGCACCACTACTGCAACTGTGGGACCCAATTACTACCAGACAAGGTTCTTACGCTACTATCTCAGCCACCAAAGTTGGCATTGCTTATCATTACCATTTAACCTATTAAACCAAGTATCAATCATTACCTTAGTTTCCGAGTCAAAATGAGCAAAAA
>LXRJ01000034.1 GCA_001684025.1 Candidatus Glomeribacter gigasporarum
CTCTCCGCGCTCAAGTTCTGCGAGAAATACGGCCTATTTCATGTCGGCGAGTTGCCGCAAGACAAGTTGGAGGAAGCCATCGCGGCGATTACCGCCTTCAAACAGAAAAAGCAAGCGAAATACGCCTCCCACTCCGAACAGGCCAATTCCGCATGGATTGAACAACAGGAGGCCGCCTAATGGCCTCGGTCAATAAAGTCATTTTGGTCGGCCATCTCGGCCAAGACCCTGAATCGCGTTCAATGCCAGATGGACGCGCCATTGCCACTCTCAGCCTGGCGACGATCGACCGCTGGAAGGACAAAGCCACGGGTCAGACGAAAGAACAGACCGAATGGCACCGCATCGTGTTCTACGACCGCTTGGCTGAAATCGCCGCCGAATACCTGAGGAAAGGCGCGCCCGTCTATGTCGAAGGCAAACTGCGTACCCGTAAGTGGACAGATCGGGAAGGCATTACGCGCTACATGGCCGAAATCAACGGCCAGGCCCTTCAAATGTTGGGTGGACGCACGCAGGAGGAACACCGTGCGCCGTCACCTTCTTCTTCCTCTCGTGCGCCGTCTACAGAGCACGGCGGCTTTGAAGACATCCCCAACGATGATATCCCGTTCTGAGGAGATCGAAGATGAGCACCGCCCTTTACGTCCTGGCGGGCGAATACCGCCAAGCCGCTGAACAATTRGCTGATCTCGATCTGGACGAGCAAACCCTCACCGACACGCTGGAATCCATTGGCGGTGAGTTAACGGTCAAGGCAAGCAACGTCGCGATGTGCGTCCGCAATCTGGAAACGACCGCCGAGCAGATCAGAACGGCTGAGGCGCGGATGGCGAAGCGTCGAAAAGCCTTGGAAAACCGTGCGGCGCGCATCCGTCAATACATTCTGAACAATATGCAGCATACAGGGATTCAGAAGATCGATTGTCCCTATTTCCGCATCGCCCTCCAGGACAACCCGCCCGCGGTTCAGATCGGCGATGCACGGCAGATTCCCGCTGCATTCATGCGCCCGCTAGAGCCGCCGCCTCCCGCGCCCGATAAAAAAGCCATTAAAGAAGTACTGGAAGCCGGACAAGAGATCCCTGGCGCGCGGCTGGTCAGAAGCCAATCGTTACAGATCAAATAAAGGATCCGAATCATGGGGTCTGAAGAATGCGCAAATCGCCACCCGCATTGGCGGGGCCATCACCTTGACTGCTGCGTTGATCCTGCTCGCGCAGCTCTCATGAATTCATGACACATCTAAAAAATCTAAATTTGATCAACATATTTAGCAGGGAATTTTCCAACAAAAATGAGCGCTCCCATTTTTTTGACAAACGACGAGATTTTCTATCTCACTGCTCGCAAGAATAAAGGCGCACAAATCAATGCACTTAGACGCATGGGACTTCTGTTTTTTGTCAATGCAACAGGTCATTCAGTTGTAACCCGCGCAGCGATTGAAGGCGGTCTTGAAGTAAGACAAAAACTGGTGAACGTTTGGAAACCACAAGCCTTAAAAACCGCATCACATGGGACGCAAACCAAGCCGGAATAAAAATTTGCCACAAGGCATGCGTGCGCGGCATAGAAAATCGGGCACTTACTACTATCTGGATACAGGTGGAATGCCGCGGCGCGAAATTGCGCTCGGTTCAGACTATGCGATGGCCGTTAAAAAGTGGGCGGAACTTATGGTGAGTGCTCAGTCGCGGCATACTGATCTGATTACATTTCAGAAGGCCCCACAGACACAGCGGGCAAATTTGAAAGAACTGGCTAAGCTATACGAATTTTTTGATATGCCACCGGCCCCTCTTGACAAAATTGAGTCCATTCATATTCGCCAATATCTAGATTGGCGCAAAAAAACTCCCGTAGGCGCAAATCGTGAAAAGGCTTTGTTTTCCCATTATCTGGAACAAGGCCAGAGGTGGGGGTTAACGGATCACCCTAATCCATGTATTGGTATTCGAGGATATAGCGAAACTGGGCACGAAAACGTTTACGTGGAAGACGCTATTTTTCAGGCAGTATGGGATAAGGCTGATTTGCCAACTCGTGATGCAATGGATTTAGCATATCTAACGGGCCAACGTCCTGCTGACACCCTTAAGTTTGACGAGCGCGACATTCGAGAGGGCGCACTGTGGATTACACAGAACAAGACCGGAAAGAAACTTCGAGATTACATTGCAAGGTGATTTAGCTGCCGTAATTGACCGTATCCGAGCGCGCAACCGCGGATATAAAGTGATAAGCACAGCTTTAATCGTCAACGAGAAAGGTCAGCATCTGACTGCCGAAGCCTTAAGATTTCGATTTGATGCAGCGCGTAAGGCTGGTAAGGCTGCGGGCATCCCCAGACAAGATTTTCAATTTCGTGATTTACGCGCTAAAGCAGGTACGGACAAGGAAGAGCGAGATGGAATGGCAGCAGCCAGAGATCAACTTGGACATGCCGATGAAAAAATGACGCAGCGGTATGTTCGGCATCGTAAAGGTAAGCTGGTCACGCCTACTAAATAATCTAAATTGCGGAACAAACACAGAATTGCGGAACACATAAAATAGCTCAATCGCCCGCAATCCCTTACAATTTAAAGTTTGCCGGCTTAGCTCATCAGGTAGAGCGGATGATTTGTAATCATCAGGTGGCGGGTTCAAGTCCTGCAGCCGGCATCTTATATTCATGTATCCTCAGACTTTTATAATGCACAGCTTTTTGATTTTCACAGGCAAGTCTGAATGGAAGCGGAACAACTAAATGCCATCGATACTCTATTGCTAGATTTACGCCAGCGCATCGATGCATTATGGAGGTTGCTTTGACGTCGATGCCAAAGTGGCGCGCTTGGACGCGCTGAACAAAGCACTTGAAGACCCAGCCGTTTGGAATGATTCCGCCCGCGCACAGGCGCTTGGTAAAGAAAAAAAAGGGCTTGAAAACACGGTTGTGAGGCTGACGATGCTCGATTCAGAGCTTCGCGATGCGCGCGAATTGTTCGATCTAGCGCACGTCGATGCCGACCAAGAAATGCTGGCGGCCAGCAACACGGAAGTGGCTGCGCTGGCCGTGCGCGTGACTGAAATTGAGTTCCGCCGCATGTTTGACCAGCCCGCCGATCCGAACCATTGCTTTATCGATCTTCAAGCCGGTGCGGGCGGCACCGAAGCGTGCGATTGGGCGGCGATGCTGCTCAGGCTGTATTTGCGTTATTGCGAACGTAAAGGTTTCCAAACGACGCTGCTTGAGGAAGCCGTAGGTGAGGTCGTCGGTATCAAGCGCGCGACGATTAAGGTGGAAGGCGAGTATGCCTACGGCACGTTGCGCACTGAAACAGGCGTTCACCGCTTGGTGCGCAAATCGCCATTCGACTCAGGCGGTGGACGGCATACCTCGTTTGCGTCGGTGTTTGTCTATCCGGAAATTGATGATTCAATCCATATTGAGATCAATCCAGCCGATCTGCGCATTGATACCTTTCGCGCTTCCGGCGCGGGCGGCCAGCATGTCAATAAAACCGATTCGGCGATCCGGATGACCCATCTGCCGAGCGGCATCGTTGTGCAATGTCAGAACGACCGTTCGCAGCATCGCAACCGCGCCGAGGCAATGGCGATGTTGAGGGCGCGTCTGTATGAAGCCGAAATCCGCAAACGCCAGTCTGAACAAGCCACCCTCGAAGCCAGAAAAACCGATGTTGGCTGGGGTCATCAAATCCGTTCGTATGTGCTCGATCAAAGCCGCGTCAAGGATTTGCGCACGGGCGTTGAAACCAGCAATACGCGCGCGGTGCTTGATGGGGATATTGATTTATTTATTGTCGAGAGCCTCAAGCAGCGCGTTTAGAGCGCTTCTAAATCGCGCTGCAACTGTGTCGCTTCGCGCTCGTCGTATGAGCTCGCAGCAAGGGGAGCCTCCATCGCTTCGCGATGGAGATCTGCTCCGCCCGCATCGATCTCTATACTGTCTTCGCGCTTGCTCCTTGTTGCAACACGATTTAGAAGCGCTCCAGGAGACTCATACCGTTCATGAATGCAGCAGATACCTCCGCCCTTATCAAAGAACGATATGAGAAGCTGAACGCATTGCGCGCGAGCGGCCCCACCTGGCCGAACGATTTTCATCCGACCCATCGCGCCGCCGATCTGCATGCGGAGTACGGGCATTGCGACAAAGAAATGCTGGATAAACGCGCGCTGAATGTTGCGCTCGCCGGACGGATGATGCTCAAGCGCGTGATGGGCAAAGCCAGCTTTGCAACGGTTCAGGACGCGCACGCGCAGATTCAGTTCTACATTGCGCTCAACGATGTCGGAGAGGCGACTTATGAAGCCTTCAAAAAGTGGGACCTCGGCGATATTGTCGCTGCGCGCGGCGTGCTGTTCCGGACCCATAAAGGCGAATTATCGGTACGTTGCACTGAAGTGCGTATTCTGGCAAAAGCATTAAGGCCTTTACCGGACAAGTTTCACGGACTGGCCGACCCGGAACTGCGCGCGCGGCAGCGTTATGTCGATTTGATTGTAACGCCCGCCGCGCGCGCAACGGCGCTGGCGCGCGCTCAAGCGGTCGCGTCGATCCGGCATCAGATGGAACAGGCGCGCTTTATCGAAGTCGAAACGCCGATGCTGCACCCAATTCCGGGCGGCGCAACGGCGCGGCCCTTTGCCACGCACCATCATGCGCTTGATATGCCGATGTTTTTACGCATTGCGCCCGAACTGTATTTAAAGCGGTTGCTGGTCGGCGGTTTCGAACGCGTCTTTGAAATCAACCGGAATTTCCGCAACGAAGGCGTGTCGACGCGACACAATCCGGAGTTCACGATGCTGGAGTTCTATGCAGCGTATACCGATTACCGCTGGATGATGGATTTCACCGAGCAATTGATTCGCCAAACAGCCATCGATACGCTCGGCACCGCGATCATTCAATACCAAGGCCGCGCGCTCGATCTTGAACAACCGTTCCGCCGCTGGACTCTCACTCAAGCGATCTGCGAACACGCACCCGTTTACTGTGACGCGCCGCTGGAACAAGCCGATTTTCTGCGTGCTGAATTGGCAAAATTAGGCGTGGATATCCACGCCGCAGCATTTAAAAACGCGGGCGTTGGCACGCTGCAATTGGCACTCTTTGAAGAAACGGCTGAATCAAAATGTTGGGAACCGACTTATATCATCGATTACCCGCTTGAAGTCTCGCCGCTGGCGCGTGCATCCGATACGCGGCCCGATATCGCCGAGCGCTTTGAACTGTTTATCGCAGGTCGCGAAATTGCGAATGGTTTTTCCGAGTTGAATGATCCCGTCAATCAAGCGGCGCGTTTCAAAAAACAGGTTGAACAGAAAAATGCCGGCGATGATGAAGCGATGCGCTTTGATGCTGACTACATCCGCGCGCTTGAATACGGCATGCCGCCCGCGGGCGGCTGCGGCATCGGCATCGACCGGCTGGTGATGCTGCTGACCAACTGTTCGAGTATCCGCGATGTCATCTTATTTCCGCATCTGCGGCGCGAAGATTGAGTCACAAAATTCATTTTCAGAGAGGGTCGCAGATGCCATGAACACTGAATCCAAAGCCCAAAATCCAAGCGTTCCAAGGCTGGCCGCCAGTTTCAGACGAGCGCTGCGCCAAGCCGAAAGGATCTGGACCCGCTGATATTGCGCTTGCGTGGCGGCTGTCCGCGCGTTCAGCAACTCTGTCATCGTCCCTACGCCTGCTTTATAACGTCCGCGGGCGATTTTCAATGATTGTTCTGCGCTGTTCACAAAATGCTGGCTGATCCGTAAACGCATGCTGACCGCTGCCATCATGCTGGCCGAGCCGGCCCCTCAATTGGATCAACGGACGCCCTTGTGCGCGCGCGGCCTCGAGCTGCGCACGCGCCGCCTTTAGTTTCGCCTGCGCAGCGGTCAAACTTGGATGCGCATTTTTGGCTTCCTGGATCAATGTATCGACTGCCGCAGCAAAATCCGCATCGGGAGGCGGTGGCTCGTCGGCCAATTCAACGGTTGATGCGCGTTACGTGAAGCGACTGAATGGCGGCATTGACCTGCTTTTTGCGCTCAATATCACTCATCATGCACCGCGGCCCGTTGCGCGCATTCGACGATCCATGCCTGATCAGCCTGCGGATCGAAAAAGCGGATGTTGTCGGCGCTCGATCCTGCAAACAGCACATCATCCTGCATCACCGTACCTGTGACCCGGCGCAAGGATTGAATGCCTAGACGGGAAATCCCGATGCCGCCCATCTGAATTTGGCCGCGGGTCGGCGGCAGGATGGTATTGATCCTGCATATCCGACGCTTGCGCCTCCGGCGCAGTGAGGACGATATCCGCCAGACGTTCGCCTTGCAGCTATAGCATTTTGACTTCAAAGAATTTGTTGATCAGACTGGACACACGGGTGCCGAACTGGTCTTTATACGCGACAAAAGCCATCCGCGCGCCGACCGTAAAATGCCCGTCGATGACTATCCGCACACCCAGCCAGAAGATCAGCAGATTTTCAACCCCGAACAGTAATCCGTTCAATTGCTGATACAACAGCCGTAACTTTTCGGCGCGCAGACCGGCATTGATCTGCTTGACCAACAAAGTCAGCCAACTTGAACGACGTTCATCCTGGGGCGCGAAAAAAGCTTGACCGCCTTGATGCCGCGCACGGTTTCCAGAAAATGGCTATGCTGTTTCGCCTCATGAATGATGTACTCCCCATTCGCCGCGCGTAACGGGCGATACCAGAGCCAGCGGCCCAAGGCATACAGCGCCATTGCCGCAATCGCAATCGAACCGACAAACGGCTGTAGACCAACATCATCGCCAACGTCACAACCGCCATCACCCCATCCAGAACAGCCGTCAGGAATGCGGTCGTCAGCGTTTGCTGAATGGTCTCAACCGTATTGAAACGGGATACCACATCGCCCAGATGACGTTTTTCAAAGTATTGCGCCGGCAGTTCCAGCAGATGCGAACACATTGGCGTACCACTGCACATGCAGCGTGCTGCCTATATGCATCAGCGCCCAGGCGCGAATCGCGTTGACCGCCTGCTGCATTAAAAGCAGCAGGAAAAACTCGAGCACCAGCGTTGTCAGCAGATCCCAATCGGCGCCGACAATCACAGGGTCGATGATCCACTGCAATAAGAATGGACTCAGCAGCGCAAAGACTTCAAGCGCAAAAGCAAGCAGCAGAATCTGCGCGAGCGACCGGTACAGACCGGACACTTGCCCCATCATATGGCGCAGCTTGACCGACGGCGGCGCGGCGCGGCGTTGGAACTGGGAAGTCGGCCGCAGCTCAAGCGTAACGCCGGTAAAAGACGCCGATGCCTCGGAAAAAGAAAGGATGTGCATGCCCTGCGCCGGATCGTGAATCACAATGTGATTGGCGCCAACCGCTTTTAAAACGACAAAGTGATCGAAATTCCAATGTAGGATGCAGGGACTTCAGCGCATTCAGCAGCTGCGCAACATTGCTGCGATCGCGTTGCAGAGTCTGCAACTTGATGCGCTGCTCGAGCGCTTCCGACTGCTTTTGCTGCCATTGATCCTTGGAAATAAAGTCTTGCGCAAAAAGACTCTGATGGCGGGCGCGCTATCCGCCGCCAATGCAAACAATTGCTTCTGGCTAGCGATTTGTTCATCGAGCGGGCGCCATTCGGATTGCGTACTTTGCACTTTATGGTTCAGCGTATCGAATTCTTTGTTCTGCACCGCGCGCGTCCCTTTCAGAAAATTTGTTCATAAAACAGAATCATTTGAGCTTTGCACCCTAAACCAAAAATGTTCCGCTTGGATTAGGTGCTGGCAAAATATCGAACGCGATTTTGAAAGTCAATGGAAAATAGAAGAATCAGATTATTCCAAATCAATAAAGCGCATTTTCTTAATTCAACGCTTAAGAATTCGACTCTTAAGCACCGTGGATGCGACCGAAGCGCCACTAAATATGCTACTCAGCATGCCGCCGAAGTCACCGCTGAAGCTGAATTCAAAATGACCTCTTTTGGCGATAGACATCGCGACGCTTTGTATACTTGTGAATTCTGTCATTTGTCGCGGACTATTGCATGTTTGATTTCATTCGTAACCATAAACGCTTGATGCTGATTTGCCTGGTTTTATTTATCGTGCCGGGTTTGGGGCTGGTCGGTATCCAGGGATTCCACAGTTTTTTTAGCCAGGATGCGAATGTCGCGCGCGTGAATGGCCAGCCGATCAGCCGCCAGGAATATGACGCGGCGCTGCGTGATGTGCTGAATCAGATCCGGCAAATCTCAGGCAAAACGCCGGACGCGGCGGAGATGTCCGAGATACGAACCAACGTGCTGGATCAACTGATTCAGCAGCGTTTAGTTGCCGCTGAGGCGCAACGCAAGCGTTTAACCGTATCGGATGCCTCCGTCCGACAGGCGATTTTGAGCATTCCAGCGATTGCGCCGCTGATCCAACCCGACGGGTCCATCGATTCTCAGCAATACCGGCAATTATTGGCTGCGCAAGGGATGACGCCTGAGCAACTGGATGCGCGCGTGCGGCACAGCTTAGCCGCGGCGCAAATCGCTCAGAGCATTGCCGCGAGCGCATTTGCGCCAGAAGGCGCAGCGCGCCGTCTGAACGCTTTGCTTGAGCAACAACGGGAAGTACAAGTCCGACTATTTCGTCCACTGGACTATGAGGCGAAAGTACAACAGACACTCTTGGACGATGCACAACTCAAAGAATACTACGATGCACATTTGAGCGAATTTGAAGTGCCGGAGACGGCAACAATTGATTATGTTGTTTTGAGTCCGGAAGCGCTCGCTGAATCGTTTTCGCCTTCTGAGGCGGAACTTGAAAAAGCGTATCAGGACAAAATAATCAACGACCGCAGCGGCGAACAGATTCGCGCCCGTCATATCCTCATTGCGCGGCCGCCCAAATCCACTGCTGAGGCGCGCCATCAGGCGCTGGAAAAAGCGCGCGCCGTGCTGGCCCGGGTGCGCGCTCAACCGGAGCGGTTTGCGGAAATCGCGCGCGCGCATTCGCAAGATCCAGGTTCCGCAAAGCAGGGCGGCGATCTGGGTTATTTTGGCGCCGGGATGATGGTCAAGCCGTTCGAGGAAGCGGCTTTCAAGTTAAAGAAGAATGAAATCAGCGATTTGGTCGAGTCGGAATTCGGCTATCACATCATTCAAGTGACGGATATCAAGCCAGCGGTGCCCCCGGCGTTTAACGCGGTAAAGAGCCGCCTGATCGCCGATCTGAAAAAACAGTACGGCGCGCAGAGTTTTTCCGAAGCGGCGGAACGTTTTTCCAATCTGGTTTACGAGCAGGCGCGTCGTTTGAATCCTGCGGCGGAGCGATTCGGTTTGAAGATTCAAACGGCAAAAGTGGGGCATGAACCCAACCCGTCACTCAGTGCAACGGATCCGCTGAATTACCCCAAATTTCTCGAAGCCGTCTTTTCCAACCAAGAAGTATTGAACGGAAAATCCAATACCGCCGCGGTTGACATAGGCGGCAGCACTTTAATCGCGGCCCATGTGACCCATTATCAACCGTCTTTCAGACACGCGTTTGAGTCGGTGAAACCACACATTCGACAGAAAATCATCGCTCTGCACGCTCTCGAAGCGGCCCGTAAAGAGGGAGAATCACAACTCAAAGTTCTGCGGAGCACATATGCAACGGATGGCTTTTCCGCGCCATTTAAAGTCTCGCGCATGAACCCGCAAGGCATGCCGGAAACAGCGCTCAATACGCTTTTTAAAACAGATACGCGCCGGTTCCCGCAGTATGTCGGCGTTAAACTAGGAGATGAATCAGGCGGCGGATATGCGATTTACCGGATCAACGCCGTTCGCATGCCGTCTTTGGAGCCACAAAAAGCCGAAGCGATACAGCGGCAACTGGCTCAACTCACCGGACAGCTTGAATGGGATGCGTACCTTGCATCGCTGCGCGCGCGTTCAAGCGTAAAAATGTATCCGCTGCCAGAGTTAAATCCCTGATTTAGAGTATTTTCCAGCGGCTTGCTCAATTGTTAAATTGTTAACACGGCCTAGTGCTCATTTTAAATCACTCTTTTAAAATTTAATCTGTTTCAAGTAAAACAGTCTTCTTTGAATCTTTTTGGGAAAATCAAGAAATGATGGTTTTATATTCCGGCACGACGTGTCCATTCTCTCAACGTTGCCGGTTCGCTTTATTTGAAAAGGGTATGGATTTTGAAATACGGGATGTAGATCTGTTCAACAAACCGGAAGACATTGCAATGATGAATCCCTACGGCCAAGTACCCATCCTGGTCGAACGCGATCTCATTCTGTATGAGTCCAATATCATCAACGAATATATCGATGAACGTTTCCCGCATCCGCAATTAATGCCGGCTGACCCTATTCAGCGAGCGCGCGTTCGCCTTTTTCTATGCAATTTTGAGCAGGAGATTTTTATCCATGTGCATGCGCTTGAAAGTGACAAAGGTAAAGAGGCTGACAAAGCGCGCGCTGCAATCCGCGAACGTTTAATTCAACTTGCGCCGATTTTTGCGAAAAATAAGTATATGTTAGGCGATGAGTTTTCAATGCTCGACGTTGCCATCGCCCCTCTACTGTGGCGGCTTGACTACTTCGGGATTGAATTGCCGAATCATACCGCGCCTTTAATGAAGTATGCGGAACGCATCTTCAGCCGCCCTGCGTATATTGAAGCGCTGACACCTTCTGAAAAAGTGATGCGCCGCTGATTTCAATGACAGGAGAACTCGCTGATGCAACCGTATCCGCCTAAACCTTATTTGCTGCGCGCGTTGTATGAATGGTGTAGCGATCAAGGCTACACGCCTTATATTGCGGTGCGTGTCGACGCGCGCACGCGCGTTCCGCGGGCGTTTGTGCGTCATGGTGAGATCATTTTGAACATCAGCTTTGACGCCACGGATCGACTGAAAATGGATAATGACTGGATTGAATTCAAGGCGCGTTTTTCTGGAAGGTCGCATAAACTCGAAATACCGGTGAGTAATGTACTGGCGATTTACGCGCGCGAAAATGGACAAGGAATGAGTTTTCCAGTCGAAGAGCGGCCCTCGTTCGAGAACGAGGGCGCAGAAAGCGATGATACTGCGGCCGATGAATCTGCCGATCGCACCGAACAAGCCTCTTCTCGCTCAGTTCAAACGGCGGAAAAAAGACGGGGCGCGCACCTGAAGTTGATTAAATAATTCTGGCCTTATGCCTTTGGCAATATCCTGAATTTGAGCAGTTGCTCATAAAATAATACGCTTTAGCTACTGTAACATTGATTGGAGTTTTCATGAGGCTTGAGCGTACTTTGTCCATTATCAAACCAGATGCGGTCGCAAAAAATGCAATCGGCGCGATTTACAGCCGTTTCGAGGATGCGGGTTTGAGAATCATCGCTGCTCGAATGGTTCATTTGTCACGCGAAGACGCGGAACATTTTTATGCCGTTCACCGGACGCAGCCGTTCTTCGGCGCGCTGGTCGATTTTATGGTTTCGGGGCCGGTGATGGTTCAGGTGCTGGAAGGCAAAGATGCCATTGCTAAAAACCGTCGGTTAATGGGCGCAACGGATCCAAAAAAAGCGGCTCCAGGCACGATTCGAGCGGATTTTGCGGACAATATCGATGCAAACGCGGTCCACGGCTCGGACAGTCCAGAAAATGCGCAAGCCGAAATTGCTTTTTTCTTCGCGCAAATGGCGCTTTATCCACGCTAAAACACGGTGCAGCGGCTTATCTATGTCTGACATCACCAACCTGCTCGATCTTGACGCGCACGGCCTGACTGAATATTGCGCCGGTCTGGGTGAAAAAGCCTTTCACGCCAAGCAGCTTCAACGCTGGATTCACCAAGCGGGCGCGGTTGATTTCGACGCCATGACCGATCTTTCCAAAACATTGCGCGAAAAACTCAAAGCGCGCGCAACGATTCAATCTCCCTGCATCCTGCGTGACTATACCGCCGCAGACGGCACGCGCAAGTGGTTGATTGACATAGGCAGTGGCGATGCCATTGAAACGGTTTTTATTCCAGAGAAGACGCGCGGCACCTTGTGTATCTCATCGCAAGCCGGATGCGCAGTGAACTGCCGTTTCTGTTCGACTGGAAAACAGGGATTTAACCGGAATCTCAGCGCAGGCGAGATCATCGGACAATTATGGATGGCCGAGTTTGCGCTGCGTAAAACGCAGCGCCCCGACACCCAAACAACGCGCATCGTGACGAATGTCGTGATGATGGGCATGGGCGAGCCGTTGCTGAATTTTGATGCCGTAGTGCGCGCGCTGCGCCTGATGCTCGACGACAATGCCTACGGTTTATCGCGCCGGCGCGTCACGGTATCGACATCCGGCGTAGCGCCGATGATGGACCGGCTGGCGCAGCAGTTACCGGTCTCGCTTGCCGTTTCCCTGCATGCGCCGGAAGATGCGCTGCGCGATACGCTTGTGCCGCTGAATAAAAAATATCCATTGCGCGCGCTAATGCGCGCTTGCCAGCGTTATTTGAAGGCCGCGCCGCGCGATTTCATTACCTTTGAATATTGCATGCTGGCGGGAATCAATGATCAAGAAAGGCATGCGCGGCAACTCGTCACACTGGTGCAAGAGATTCCCTGCAAATTTAATCTGATTCCATTTAATCCATTTCCCGAATCGGGATTGGCCAGTTCTTCGCCTGAGCAAATCCGGGGCTTTGCTCAGATTCTGCGCGCGCACGGTATTGTCACCACGATCCGAAAAACCCGCGGCGATGAAATCGATGCCGCGTGCGGGCAGCTGGCAGGGATTGTGAACGACCGTACCCGCCTTGCGACGCGCAGCCGGCCGGCGCGGACTCAAGCCGTGCGCCAGACCATTGAAATTCATCCACAATGACACGGCGCTTTGTAATGGCGCTTATGATATGCATGCTGAGCAGCGCCTGTTCGAACCAGAATCTTTTGATATCTGGAAATCCAGCGGCGGAGAATCATTTGCGTCAGCGGGCGGATGTGCACGCCGCGCTCGCGCTGGCTTATCTTAATCAAGGACAAACCGAGGCAGGCCGCGTTGAAGCGCAACGCGCGCTGGCATTAGCGCCCGAACATCGCGATGCGCTGCATACGCTGGCCTTGACCGCACTGGCTCAGGGCGACGCCGGCGCAGCGCGCAGGTATTTTGAGCAGGTGTTCAATGCAACCGGTGGCGCGGATGATTTTACATTGCGGCTCAATTACGCCCGCTTTTTATGCGAGCATCAAGATGTGTCCGCCGGACGCGCTTTATTGGAACATGCGCCGGACCAATCGCCTGAAAATGCGTTACGCATTCAGCAGTTGCTTAACGAGCATTGCGCTATGAATCTATCCAAATAATGACGCACGAAAACACTTCTTTCGCAGTGCGCGGCAGCATCGTCGCACTGGTGACGCCCATGCTCGAAGACGGTCAGCTTGATCTACCCGCCCTGCGCGCGCTCATTGATTGGCACATTGCTGAGGGCAGCGATGGTTTAGTCGTGGTTGGAACGACAGGCGAATCGCCGACCATTTGTATTGAGGAATATCAATTATTGATTAAAACGGCGGTTGAACATGCCGCCGGACGCATTCCGGTGATTGCGGGCGCGGGCAGCAATTCAACTTCAGAAGCGGTTGAATGGGTGCGTTACGCGAAAGAAGCGGGCGCTAGCGCGTGCCTGCAAGTGGTGCCGTATTACAACAAACCGACGCAACACGGGCTATTCCGTCATTTTGAGACGATTGCGGAGTCGGTCGATTTTCCGCTCATTCTGTATAACGTGCCGGGACGTACTGTGGCCGATTTAAGCCTTGAGACGGTGTTGAAACTGGCGCAACTGCCCGGTATTGTCGGGATCAAGGATGCCACCGGACAAATTGCGCGCGGGATGGAATTAATCCGCTCCGTGCCAGCGCATTTTTCTGTGTATAGCGGCGATGATCTGAGCGCAGCGGCGCTGATGCTAATGGGCGGTCACGGCAATATTTCAGTAACGGCCAATGTCGCGCCGCGTGCGATGCACGCGCTATGCGACGCGGCGCTCACGGGCGATGTGCAACACGCGCGCGCGCTGCAATTAAAATTACTGCCTTTGCATCGCGCGCTGTTTATCGAATCCAATCCGATCCCGGTCAAATGGGCGCTGGCTCGGCTTGGAAAAATACGCAATGGGATCCGTTTGCCACTGACGCCGCTGGATCCGCGCCATCAGCCCGCAGTGCTGGATGCTTTACAGATTGCAGAGCTTTTGTAGATTCAGATTCCGATGAGTTATTTAATAAATAAACTGTGTATACGGCACCTCACGCAAACAGCCGCGCTGATCGCAATGTTGACTTTAAGCGCCTGCAGTGCGATGAGAAGCTGGTTTGAACCTGAGAGAGTGGACTATAGAAAAGCGCAATCCGCGCCATCTCTATCGATTCCAGCCGATTTGACGCCCGCTACCTCGGATCCTAATGAGCATCTAGGGGCGCCCTCCTCGACCGCCGCAGGCCTAAATCGCAACGGCGCAGCTCCGACGCTTTCGGATCTAGTGATTGAATGCACACGTGATCCATGCCAGCTCACGGTGCGCAACCGCATGCCTGGACAGTTGTGGCCGCATTTGCGTGAATTCTGGCTGCAATTGGGATTTACGCTGGCACAAGATCGGCCCGATATCGGTTTAATTGAGACCGATTGGGCTGAAAACCGTGCCAAGATTCCCAATGATTGGTTGCGTCAGGAGCTCGGAAGACTTGCAGATCGTCTCTATTCGTCAGGAACGCGGGATCAGTTCCGAATGCTGGTTGAGCGCGGTCAAAACAATGCAACCGTGATTTCGATTACACATCGCGGCATGGAGGAAGTAGCCGTTGGCCGCGCCCAGGAATCGACCCGCTGGCAGGCGCGTGCGCGTGAGCCAGCGCTGGAGCGTTTGCTTTTGAGCCGTTTGCTAGAGTTGTTCAGTTTGACACCTGAACAGGCGCAGCGGCAAATGACGCGGGCAAGCCCGGATGCGGCGGGCGTACGCTAGAAAACATAATTATTGAGGCGCTCTACAATACTAAACGCTTACTCTCAACCTTGGGTTATTTATCACCTAATCAGTTCGAAGCCAAGCGCGCTCGGCAGGTGAGTCAGAACCAGTCTTCACAGGTTATGCAAATCGTTTTAGCAGAATCATGCTATGAGCAATCATCACGTAGTTTTCAGAAGAGCTCACGGATATCAAGCTGCAACGGTGTACCGACATTCGCAATGGCAAGATCGGACGGCGTGAAGCGCGGCGCACTTATAAGCGTTTACCCTTGTGTTTGCCGCTATCGTGATTGAATGGCGCAACGCCTACCAAAGCCGCCAGCGGCTTATGAGCGCACCGACCCAGCTCCGGCAAAAAAGCGATCAGATGCCAGGCAATTAAATTTCCCACGCCAGGAACTGAGGTCAGCAAGGCGTGCGTCGATTGCATTTCTGCTGTGCTTTTTTGCTGTTTAAGTGTAAGCGTCCGGTTAAAAGCCTTGTATAAAAGCAGGCTTTAGATCATCAGAATAGGTGTCCA
>LXRJ01000832.1 GCA_001684025.1 Candidatus Glomeribacter gigasporarum
GATTTGAGCTGGGTATATTTTTTAGAATGTAAATATATACGTATTATACTAGTAAAATAATAGATTATAAATGAGAAGTTTGGGCTCAAAATTAGATTTAGTTTGAATATAAAATCGAAGTAAAGAATTTTTATAATTAATAGTTAATTAGATAATTGAATACACATATGCCTATCTTGTAGTAATGTTTAAGGTATTTTTGTAATATTTATAATATTTTATTCTAA
>LXRJ01000833.1 GCA_001684025.1 Candidatus Glomeribacter gigasporarum
AATAAAATATGATGGGYTTTTAACACAAAATTATATACTTTGGCATCAGATATCTATTCGTTTGGTATAATCATGTGGAAAATATTGTCTGGAACATTGGCATTTCAGATAGAGAACTCAATAATCATCTTATTTGGGATATTTTAATGGAATAAGGCCAGATATAACTGAAGATACAGCACAGTGTTATTCAATTCGGYGGTTTACRTTACCCCTTTAACTCTCCC
>LXRJ01000835.1 GCA_001684025.1 Candidatus Glomeribacter gigasporarum
CTGGAAACGGCTGAAGCTGGAAATCAGGRACCCTGATTTAAAAATATAAACCCTGCCAAAATCCACTTATACTCTTTCATTATCAAAACTAACCCTAAATCCTAATCTAACCATGAAAAAAAAGCTAAAAAAATGCACCCCAAAAAATTTTGAAAATTTCATAATAAAATATTTAAAATTTCCAGCTTCAGCCGTTTCCNGCTTCAGCCGCAAAATCGCAAAACCA
>LXRJ01000840.1 GCA_001684025.1 Candidatus Glomeribacter gigasporarum
AATTCCCCCCCTTAATTAACCCCAAGGGGTATAAAATCTGGGCAGGTGACTGAGTTTGGTTAAAGGTGCCTCTCTTGAAAAGGGGCAATGCTCAACGCATTCCTGGGTTCAAATCCCAGTCTGCCCGGTATTTATCACTCAACCCTTGGGGGCTTTAGCCCAAGTACCTAAGAAGTTAGAAGGCATCCAATCCAATCCCTCTTCCATCCTGAACTCTTTAC
>LXRJ01000841.1 GCA_001684025.1 Candidatus Glomeribacter gigasporarum
TATTTCCATCTCCATTTTTGCTAATGCCACCCACAGATATCACAAAGTGCTCTGTAATAGATATTCTTATTAAGTAAATATTTCTTGTGATCTTAATAAAAGTTGTTTATCAGGCCTTTCTGGTTCTAATGCACTAGTCAAAAACTATGAATTCGACCTGGTCGAATTACAATAACATTCGGCAACAAATCGGCTAAATTTTTTAAAATTCAGTAGCTTCA
>LXRJ01000842.1 GCA_001684025.1 Candidatus Glomeribacter gigasporarum
TATAATAAACGTACACATGTGCGAGTTGGTTATCACAAAAGAAAAAACCAACCAAAGAAAAAAAGAACAATCAAATGTAGCATCTGTAATAAAGTGGGATATAATAGACGAACACATCCCAATCATTAATTTTTATTTTATGTATTTAAATTAAAAATATAAATATTTTTATTTATGTATTTAAAAATAAAAAATATAAATATTAAATAAATGATGATTA
>LXRJ01000843.1 GCA_001684025.1 Candidatus Glomeribacter gigasporarum
CATGAAAGGTTACATTTTTGATTAAAACTATTGTCTTATATTAAAATTGTGATTTGTATAATTGATCAAATTAATGTACACCCATAAAATCACCCGGTTGCTGTGATTTTTAAGTGAGCATAGATATAGTTGACAAATTTTATGAAAATAATATATTTATTGCAGTTTGCAAAATTATGTGAAATTTGAAAAAAAAGCAATCACTGATTTCCGGTTACTG
>LXRJ01000845.1 GCA_001684025.1 Candidatus Glomeribacter gigasporarum
ATGATGTCAGGCACAGAAAAGATATTAAAGAAAAAATAAAAAATTCCTTTTTAGAAAAGTGGGCGGGGCAGGAAAAAATAGAGTCCCTTGCAAAACAGTTTGGTTATCTCACCACCTAGCGAGAGCTTAAAAAAGCGTTTTTGAAATGATCCGCCCACTTTTCTAAAAAGGAATTTTTTATTTTTTCTTTAATATCTTTTCTGTGCCTGACATCAT
>LXRJ01000104.1 GCA_001684025.1 Candidatus Glomeribacter gigasporarum
TAACAAAAAAGAAAAACTGCGAGAACTAATCAAACTACTTAAGAACATATTAAGACGTATTAAAGAAACTAGAAGAGTAATAGAAATAACAGATAGTTATATCAGAGATAGATAGAAGAGTGACTACAGAAGACAAGTTAGAAAAGAAAGACAAAAAAAAGAAAAGAAAGAGTAGTATAAAACTACCCAAAGAANMWAYCACAATACAATATACTAGCAAATACCTAAAGACTAAAAGAAATACCACAAGACAATTCACCAGAAAATGTCAAAGAATCAGAAGAAATATCACAAGACAACTTATTAGCAAACGTCAAAAGATCAGAAGAAATATCACAAGACAATTTACTAGCAAAACATCAAAGAATCAGAAAAAATACTACAAAATAATTTACAAAGGACCAGAAGAAATATCACAAGACAATTTATCAGTAATATGCTGAAAAAATAAAAGAAATAMTRCAAGACAATTTATTAVCAAATGTCAAAAGATTAGAAGAAATACTACAAGACAATTTACTAGCAAAACATCAAAGGATCAGAAAAAATACTACAAGACAACTTACTAACAAATATCAAAAGATCAGAAGAAATACCACAAGACAATTTACTAGCAAAATATTAAAAAACTAGAAGAAATATCACAAGATAATTTATAGTAAATAGCAAAATAATGCAAGACAATTCACTAGCAAATACTGAAAGACTGAAAGAAATATCACAAAATAATTCACTAACAAAACATCGAAGAAGCAGAAGAAGACTGGTAGAAAAAAAACTACTAAAAAGAAATTCTACAAAAAAAAAAGGAAGGGTAGTATAAAACTACTCAAAAAAGTAATTACAAAACAATTTATTAGCAAATGCTGAAAACCCAAAAGAAATACCAAAGACTATTCACTAGCAAAATGTTAAAGGATTAGAAGAAATACTATAAGACAACTTACTAGCAAAACATCAAAGAACCAGAAGAAATACTACAAGACAATTTATCAGAAAAATGTTGAAAGACCAGAAAAAATACCACAAGATAATTTATAGCAAACAGCAAAAAACTAAAAGAATTACTACAAAACAATTTACTAGTGAACACTAAAAAACAGAAGAACTATTACAAGACAATTCACTAGCGAAATGCTGAAAGAACTAAAATATTACAAGACAATTTATCAACAAATGCTGAAAGACTAGAAGAAATATCACAAGACAGTTCACCAACAAAATGTCAAAAGAACAGAAAAAGAAATTCTATAAAAAAAGAAAGAGTAGTATAAAACTACCCAAAGAAGCAACCACAATACAATATACTAGCAAATACCTAAAGACTAAAAGAAATACCACAAGACAATTCACCAGAAAATGTCAAAGAATCAGAAGAAATATCACAAGACAACTTATTAGCAAACGTCAAAAGATCAGAAGAAATATCACAAGACAATTTACTAGCAAAACATCAAAGAATCAGAAAAAATACTACAAAATAATTTACAAAGGACCAGAAGAAATATCACAAGACAATTTATCAGTAATATGCTGAAAAAATAAAAGAAATAATGCAAGACAATTTATTAACAAATGTCAAAAGATTAGAAGAAATATCACAAAACAATTTACTAACAAAACATTAAAGAAACAGAAAAAGACCATTAAAAAAAAACATCAAAAAGAAATTTTACAAAAAAAAAAAAAAGGAAGAGTAGTATAAAACTATTCAAAGAAGTAACTACAAGACAATTTACTAGCAAACACCAAAAGACTAAAAGAAATACTAAAGACAATTTATCAGCAAAATGTCAAAGAATTAGAAGAAATACCACAAGGCAATCTACTAGCAAAATGTCAAAGGACTAAAAGAAATAGCACAAGACAATTTACTAGCAAAATATTAAAAGACCAGAAGAAATATTACAAGACAATTTATAGCAAGTAGCAAAGGACCAGAAGAATTATTACAAGACAATTCATCAGCGAAACATCAAATGATCAGAAGAAATACCACAAGACAATTTACTAGCAAATGCCAAAAGACAAAAAGAACTACCACACCAATGAAATGCAAAAGAACAAAAGAAATAATGCAAAACAATTTACTAGCAAATGTCAAAAGACTAGAAAAAATACTACAAGACAATTCATCAACAAAATGTTGAAGGAACAAAAGAAGACCACTAAAAAAAACAACATTAAAAGAAATTTTACAAAAAAAAAGAAGAGTAGTATAAAACTACCTAAGGAAGTAACCACAAGACAATTCACCAGCAAATAMTGAAARATYAAAAGAAATACCACAAGACAATTCACYAGNAAAATGTCAAAAGAGCAGAAGAAATATCACAAGACAACTTACTAGCAAATATTAAAAGATCAGAAGAAATGCTACAAGACAATTTACTAGCAAATTATTGAAGAATTAGAAGAAATACTACAAGACAATTCACAAAGGACCAAAAGAAATACTACAAGACAATTTATCAGTAAAACACTGAAAGAACAAAAGAAATAATACAAGACAATTTATCAGCAAATACTGAAAAACTAGAAGAAATACTACAAGACAATTCGCCAACAAAACATTAAAAAAACAGAAGAAGACTACTAGAAAAAAAATGCTAAAAAGAAATTTTACAAAAAAAAGAAAAGGAAGGATAGTATAAAACTATCCAAAGAAGTAACCACAAGACAATTTACTAGCAAATGCCAAAAGATCAGAAGAAATACTAAAGACAATTTATTAGCAAAACATTGATAAATCAGAAGAAATACTACAAGACAACTTATTAGCAAAATGTCAAAAGATCAGAAGAAATGCTACAAGACAATTTACTAGCAAAATGTCAAAAGACTAGAAGAAATACCACAAGACAATTCACAGCAAATGGCAAAGGACTAGAAGAATTACTACAGAACAATTTACCAGCAAAATATTAAATAACCAGAAGAAATACCACAAGACAATTTATCAGCAAATATTGAAAGATCAAAAGAACTGCCACAAGACAATTCACCAGCAAAATGCTAAAAAAACAAAAGAAATAATGCAAGACAATTTACCAGCAAATGCCAAAAGACTAGAAGAAATACTACAAGATAATTTATTAACAAAACTTTGAAGAAACAGAAGAAGACTGCCAGAAAAAACAATGCTGAAAAGAAATTCTACAAAAANAAAANAAAGNGTAATATAAAACTAACCAAAGAAGTAACCACAAGACAATTTACTAGCAACCACTGAAAGACCAAAAGAAATATTACAAGATAATTCACTAGCAAAACATTAAAAAACTAGAAAAAATATCACAAAACAACTTATCAGCAAAACAGCAAAGGACTGAAAGAAATGCACAAAACAATTTAGTAGCAAAACTTTAAAGGATTAGAAAAAATACTACAAAACAATTCACTGCAAACAGCAAAGGACCAAAAAAATATCACAAGACAATTCACAACAAACAGCAAAGAACCAGAAAAATTATTGCAAAACAATTCATCAGCAAAATATTAAAAGATCAGAAAAATACCACAAGACAATTCACCACAAATGCCAAAAGACCAAAGAACTACCACAAGACAATTTACTAGCAAAATACTAAAAAAANCAAAAAAAATAACACAAGACGCTTTATCAGCAAATGCCAAAAGACTAGAAAAATATTACAAGACATTTTACTAACAAAATGTCAAAGAAACAGAAGAAGAATGTTAGAAAAAATGCTAAAAAAAAATTTTACAAAAAAAAAAAAGGGTAGTATAAACTACTTAAAGAAGTAACTATAAGACAATTTACTAGCAAACACAAAAAAACTAAAAAAAATACCACAAGACAATTTATTAGCAAAATGTTAAAGGATCAGAAGAAATACCACAAGACAACTTACCAGCAAATACTGAAAGATCAAAAGAAATACCACAAGACAATTTATCAGTAAAACATTGAAGAACTATTACAACTCACAGCAAATGGCAAAGGATTAGAAGAAATATCACAAGACAATTTACCAAAAAATATTAAAAAATACAACAAAACAACTTACTAGCAAATGCTGAAAGACCAGAAGAAATACTACAAGACAATTCACTAGCAAAACATTAAAAAATCAGAAAAAATGCTACAAGACAATTCAACAGTAATGCTGAAAGAACAGAAGAAATGCTACAAGACAATTTACTAGCAAAATATCAAAAGATTAGAAGAAATACTACAAAACAACTTATCAGCAAATACTGAAAGATCAGAAGAAATACCACAAAACAATTTATTAGCAAAATATTGAAGAACTAGAAGAAATATCACAAGACAATTCACAGTAAACAGCAAAGGACCTGAAGAAATACCACAAGACAATTTACTAGCAAAACACCGAAAGAAAAAAATAATACAAGACAATTCACAAGCAAATATTAAAAGACTAAAAGAAATATCACAAAACAATTCACCAACAAAACATCAAAGAAATAGAAGAAAACTAACAGAAAAAATACTGCAAGACAATTCACTAGCAAAATATCAAAAAAATACCACAAAACAAATTACTAGCAAATGCTAAAAGAAATGCCACAAAACAATTCACCAACAAAATGTTAAATAACCAGAAGAACTACTACAAGACAATTTATAGCAAATGGCAAAAAATGAGAAGAATTACTACAAGACAATTTAGCAGCAAATGCCAAAGACCAGAATATAAGAAATTCACTAGCAGATGCCAAAAGACTAGAAGAAATACTACAAGACAGTTCATTAACAAAATGTTGAAGAAATAGAAGAAGAACATCAGAAAAAAACACTAAAAGAAATTCTACAAAAAAAAANGATAGTATAAAACTACCCAAAGAAGCAGCTACAAAACAATTCACCAGAAATGCTAAAAGAACAGAAGAAATATCACAAGACAATTTACCAAAAAATATTAAAAAATACAACAAAACAACTTACTAGCAAATGCTGAAAGACCAGAAGAAATACTACAAGACAATTCACTAGCAAAACATTAAAAAATCAGAAAAAATGCTACAAGACAATTCAACAGTAATGCTGAAAGAACAGAAGAAATGCTACAAGACAATTTACTAGCAAAATATCAAAAGATTAGAAGAAATACTACAAAACAACTTATCAGCAAATACTGAAAGATCAGAAGAAATACCACAAAACAATTTATTAGCAAAATATTGAAGAACTAGAAGAAATATCACAAGACAATTCACAGTAAACAGCAAAGGACCTGAAGAAATACCACAAGACAATTTACTAGCAAAATATTGAAGAACTAGAAGAAATAT
>LXRJ01000068.1 GCA_001684025.1 Candidatus Glomeribacter gigasporarum
CGCCGTATATGCGGCTGGCGGACCATATCGAGGCGGGCGGATCGGCTTCGCAGGCGCGCGCGGATATTCAAGGTTCCGCCTGGGGTTGCATCGAGCCGGTGCATATGCGTATCGCGCATGACCATTTGGTTTTGACGGAACCGTCTCAACTCGCGCTTTCATCGAATGAAGCGGCTCAATTGCTGAGCGCCGCGCGTCCCGTCATTGCTGAACTGGGCGTCGCGCTTGAAGCGCCGACGCCGTTGCGCTGGTATGTGCGTGACCCAGTCCTGACAACGCTGAATTGCGCATCGCCGCAGGTCGCCGCTGGACGCAATATTGAGATTTGGCTGCCCGCCCGTTCAGACACAGGCGAGCGCTCGCTTACCTGGATGAAATTACAGAACGAAGTGCAAATGGCGTGGTTTGAACATCCAGTCAACCGCGCGCGCGAAGCGCGCGGCGCGCTGCCTGTGAATTCGATTTGGCTGCACGGCTGTGGCCGCTTGAAATTGGTTGAGCGCTCCTTCTCGCATCTCTATAGCAACCAAATGACCACGCGCGGCTTGGGGCTTGCGGCGCGCGCTGAAGTCAAGCTGCTGCCCGAAGGGTTTGATGTCTTGTCCACGCCGTGCGTAGCGGTATTTGCCGAACTGGATACGCTGACTCAACCTTTTATTGCACGCGATTGGCCCGCCTGGCGCGCTGCATTGGCCGAGTTGGAGCGCGGCTGGTTTGCGCCCGCCTGCGCGGCGCTGCGCGGCGGCGCATTGCGCAGATTGACGCTCACGCTGAGCGGTGAAGTCAGCACAATCACACTGACAGCGACCCGCGCCGATCACTATCGATTCTGGCGTCGGCGTGCGTTCAATGCCTTATTTGAAACATGACCCGCATTCTGGTCCGATCCTACTCGCCCGCACACGCCGAAGTGTTGCAGCGCAGCGGCCTGCATCCAGTGCTGGCGCGGCTGTACGCCGCGCGCAGAATTCGCGCGGTGCAGGAGATCGAGACGGATGTGTCGCATTTACTGCCGCCGGATACGCTCAAAGGCATCGATGACGCCACTGCGCTGTTGATAAATGCGATCGATGCGCGCAAGAGAATATGCGTGATTGCGGATTATGACTGCGACGGCGCAACTGCGTGCGCGGTCGCGGTGCGGGGGCTGCGCCGGTTTGGCGCCCAGGTCGATTATCTCGTCCCGAACCGCTTTGAATATGGCTATGGCCTCTCGCCGGAGATTGTCGCGGCGGCGGCGCAGCGCCGTCCCGATGTGCTGGTGACGGTCGATAATGGCATTGCGAGCGTCGAAGGCGTCGCAAGCGCGCAATCGCTCGGCATCGATGTGCTGATTACCGACCATCATTTGCCGGCCGCGGCGTTGCCCGCCGCGCGCGCGATTGTCAATCCCAACCAGCCGGGCTGTCCATTCGCGAGCAAATGTCTGGCCGGCGTGGGCGTGATGTTTTACGTATTGCTGGCATTGCGCGCGCGCTTGCGTGCGCGCGGCGCATTTGGAGCGCGCTGCGGGCCGCGGCTCGACGATCTGCTCGATTTAGTCGCGCTGGGCACGGTTGCCGATCTCGTTCCGCTGGATATCAACAACCGGATCCTGGTCGCGCAGGGTTTGAAGCGAATCCGCGCGGGCCGAGTGCAGCCCGGCATGGCCGCTTTGTTCCGCGCCGCCGGCCGCGAGGCGAGAAGCGCATCGAGTCTTGACTTCGGTTTTGCGCTCGCGCCGCGCTTAAATGCCGCCGGAAGACTGGCCGATATGTCGCTTGGGATCGAATGTTTGTTGACCGATGACGTGGGGCGCGCGTGGCGGCTTGCGCAGCAATTGGACGAAATCAACCGCGCGCGGCGAGAAATTGAATCCGGCATGCAAACGGATGCGCTCGCGCATTTGGAACGCATGCCGCAGCTTCAGATGGATACGCAAACGACGCTGACCGTATTCGATCCCGGTTGGCATCAAGGCGTGATTGGCATTCTCGCCGCGCGCTTGAAAGAACGCTTTTTCCGTCCGGTGATCGCGCTTGCGCCGGCCAATCAGGAGGGCGCGCTGGTCAAAGGCTCAGGCCGCTCGGTGAGCGGTTTTCATTTGCGCGATGCGCTTGACTGGATTTCAAAGCGGTACACCGGGCTGCTGTTGCAATTCGGCGGACATGCGATGGCGGCGGGGTTGACGATGCGGATGGAAGATGTGCCGCGTTTGCGCGCGGCGTTTGAAATGGCGGGCCGCGCCTGGTTTGGCGAATGTATGCCAGCGCGCATGATTGAAACCGACGGCGATTTGGAAGACGCCTATTTCACGCCGCGATTCGCCGCTTTGCTGGATGCCGCCGTATGGGGCCAGGGATTCGCCGCGCCGCTCTTTTCGACCGAGTTTGAAGTGGTGACGCAAGGGTTGGTGAAGGAGCGGCATTTAAGGCTGCAACTCAGACGCGCGCAGGCGCGTTATGCCGCGATCTGGTTCAACCGGACTGAGCCTTTGCCCGCGCGCGCGCGGTTTGTCTACCGGCTGGCGCGCAGGGATTGGAATGGCGTCTCAAGCGTGCAATTGGTCGTCGAATATGCGCATGCCGTGTAACTCAAGCCGCTGCGTGAAAAGTTCCAGCGCGCGGGCAAGGGCGCGCGCCTCAGTGCGCACCGCGTTGTCGGATGCGTGTTGCGCGCTAGCGCGCAACGTATCGAATTGCGTCGTAAAAGGCGTATGGCCTAAAACGGCGAATGCCCCGGTTTGCCGGTGAATCCATTGCCGCAATAGCGCCCGATCAAGAGGTTGCGGCGCATCGAGCGGGTCGCGCAATTGAGCCAAATCCGCGCGCAGCGACTCTGCAAAGGTGGAGATCAGCGCTTGCCACTGCGCGGGATTGTCCCCGTAAAGCGGCTTGAGCGACTGGATCAGCGCGTCTACTTCGCCGTTGTCTTGATCGGCGGTCGCCGATTGAACGGCATCTGGCTCTGGATGTCCTTCAGAAGGCTTAATCCATTGGCGAATACGCTGTGCCAATTCGTCCAGCTGGACGGGTTTAATCAGGTAATCGTTGATCCCGGCCTTAAAACCACGCGCCCGTTCCGAACGCAGTGTATTGGCGGTGATGGCGAGAATCGGCAATGCGCGTTCGGCATGGACGGCGTGCTCGTTGGCGCGGATTTGCGCGGCGAGTTGATAACCGTCCATATTCGGCATCTGGCAGTCGGTCATCAATAACGCATAAGAGCGTTGCGCAAGCGCGTTGAGCGCTTGCGCGCCATCTTCCACGGCATCACACGCATAACCAAGACGTGTTAACTGATGCTGTAGCAGTGCCCGGTTGACCGGATGATCTTCGGCGACCAGAATCCGCGGCGCATTGACAGGCGGGCAATCGGCATAGGGCGTATCGGCTTGTTCACGGTCGTTCACATCCAAATAAATGCGCGGCGCGGGATCTGCATGTGCGGCATGCGCTTGCATATGAATCGGAAATTCAACCGTAAAGCATACTGTGGTGCCATAAGCGGGCGTACTTTCGATAGAAATTTCGCCGCCCATCAACTTTACCAGCCGCTCGCAGATGGAAAGCCCCAGYCCGGYSCCGCCGTAACGGCGGSKGRKCGATGGCCCCGCCTGTACAAAAGGTTTAAAAAGCGATTTCAGTGCATCGGGCGCAATCCCCACCCCGGTATCTGACACTTGGAACGTCAATTTTTGCGATGCTGGGTGCGCGCCCGCGGCGGCAGTGATCGATAAGCAGACTTGACCGGTGTCAGTAAATTTAATCGCATTGGAGAGCAGATTGACCAAAATTTGCCGCACGCGCCCCCGGTCTCCAATCATCTGCGCAGCGACGCTTGCGGCCACGACGATGCGCAATTTAAGTCCTTTGGCATGCGCTTGGCCGGCAAGCAGGCCCGCCAAGCTATCGCACAGAACGCGCAGATCGAAGGGCCGGTTTTCGATCAAAAGCTGCTCGGCTTCTATTTTTGAAAAATCGAGAATGTCATTCAGAATTTGCAGCAGCGCCGCCGCGGACTCATGCACCATATCGAGCATTTGCCGCTGCTCGGCATCCGTTTGACGATGGCGCAGAATTTCAACCAGGCCAAGCACGCTGTTCATCGGCGTGCGGATTTCATGACTCATCATCGCCAGAAAAGCGTCTTTGGCGCGCTCGGCGCGCCGCCGCCGCTTCACTTCGCGTTGGAGCCGCGCATAGCCATACAGAAGTGCGGCAATAATGGCGAAGAGCGCGAGCGCGACCGGCGCAAGTTTGCGCAACACGGAAGACCAATTCACATTATGGTGCGCGGCCAGCCATCGGTTGCGGATCCGTTGATGCTCTTTTTTAGGCAGTGCGCCAAGCGCCTGATCCAGAATCGGCACTAAGCGGCGATAGGGTTTGGCGACCGCAAAGGCGAGCCTTTGCTTGAGGCCCATCGATCCAGAGATAGACAGGGAGTCGCCAAAGGCTTGGCGGATATTGAGATCGATGCTGGCTAGATTGCCGACAAAAGCGTCCGCCGATTTGTGCGCGACTAGCCGCATACCCTCATAAGTCGACGGCGCGCGCACCATGCGAATCTCGGGAACGAATTGTTCAAGCGCCCGTTCGGCCGCATCATTAATGACCGCGACGCGGCGCTCGGTTAAATCGGATTTGCGTTCGAGCGGCAGCGCATCTTGGCGCGCGACGATCATCAGCGGGTCAGATGCATATGAAACAGTGAAGTCGAATAGGCCGGAGAGGTCGTCAAAAATCGCCGAGGTGGTGAGATCCAGTTTGCCTAAGCGAAGCAGGTTGATGGCCTGCGCGTCGCTTTCGACCGGAATCCGTTTGAAGCGCAACCGCAATGCGCGTTCAAAATAGTCGATATAGGTATCCGCCAGACTATTTAATTCATCATTTTGATGGCGATTGCTGGATAGAGATTGATAGACGCCGACTCTTAAGGGCGGCAAGCGCGCCAGCCAATTCCGATTCTGAGCGCTCAGCGAAGTCAGCGTGAATTTCTTCGCCTTCTGTTCAATGTGATTTTCAAAGCCGGACGGTTCAGTAGACGCTTGATTGCGCAGCGTCTGGCCGTGTGCGGAAACGCTGAGCGCGAGCATGATCCATAGGCAGATTTCCAAACAACCTAGCGCCTTTTTCAGCGGCTTGCACGGGGTCATTTCGCGCTCCATTGTTTTGCGCGCTCAATCAGCGCGCGCGTGGATGAGTCATGCACATCCTCTTCCTCTAAGGCCGCGGTTGCGTTCAGCGCTTGTTCAATTGCAATACCGAGCCGTTTACCCAGTTCCACGCCCCATTGATCAAACGGATTGATCCGCCAAATGGCGGCCTGGACAAAGGTTTTGTGCTCGTAAAGCGCGAGCAGCGCGCCGAGTGCGCGCGGCATGAGCGCATCGAGCAGGAGGGTATTGCTGGGCTGATTGCCCGGACAACGCAGATGCGGTGCGCGCGAGGCGTCTTGGCCGCGCATCAACGCTTCGCTCTGCGCGAAACAGTTGGCTAACAGTTTGACATGATGATCGATCAAAGAATGCTCAGGTTTGAGTACGGCGATGAAATCAGTCGGCACAAGCGTGGTGCCCTGATGCAGCATCTGGAAAAAAGCATGCTGACCGTTTGTCCCGGGCGCGCCCCAGAGCGCCGGCGCGGTGGCATAGGGGACAGGCTGGCCGTCCAAATCCACCGATTTACCATTACTTTCCATCTCAAGTTGCTGCAGATAGGCGGGCAGTTCGCGCAATGCAGATGCATAAGGCGCGATCAAATAGCTTTGCGCGCCGAAAAAATTCCGGTACCAAATCCCCAGCAGCGCCATAATGACAGGCAGATTGTCCTCCAATGGCGCGTTCAGGAAATGCTGGTCCATCGCTTGTGCGCCGGCGCGCAGCGCATTGAAATGCGCCGGGCCGACCTTCAGCATGATCGACAGCCCCGCCGCGGACCACAGTGAATAACGCCCGCCGACCCAGCCCCACATCTCAAATACGTGTTCAGGCGCAATGCCGAATTGAACCGCCGCCTGCGGATTGGCCGTGACGCCGACGAAATGCCGGCCAAGCGCGGCTTCAGGCGCGCCGCGCTGGATGAATGCGGCGCGCAGTGTGCGCGCGTTGCTCATCGTCTCAAGCGTGGTGAAGGTTTTGGAAACGACGATGGCGAGCGTGGTTTCAAGATCGATGGATGCGAGGATGTGTTGTATCTCTGCGCCATCCACATTGGAGACAAAATGAACCTCCAGATCGGCAGCACCGAAAGGATGCAATGCCTCGCAGACCATTTTCGGGCCGAGCGCCGAGCCGCCGATGCCGATATTAACGATGGAGCGGATGGGCTTGCCGGTATAGCCGAGCCACTGCGCGCTGCGCACGCGTTCAACGAACGCGGTCATTTTGTCCAGTTCGCGATGAATCAGCGCAGCGTGCGGCGCCTTTGCATCGCCGGCGCGCAGGGCGGTATGCAGCGCTGCCCGCCCTTCCGTGGGATTGACGATTTCGCCCGCGAACATCGCCGTGCGCTTTTGTTCAATCTCCGCTTCGCGCGCGAGTTGGACCAGCAATGCAAATGTGTGCTCGGTGATGCGGTTTTTTGAAAAGTCGAGCGTGATGCCGCCGCCGGCGCGCGTGAAGCGTTGCGCGCGCGCGGGCGAATACGCATCCTCAGCGGCGAACCAATCGCGCATCCGCGCATCGAGAATCGTCTCGAAGTGTGCGGCAAGCGCGCGCCAAGCGGGGAGAGCGGTGGCAGACATGGTGATTTTAAAAACCGGCTAGGACGGGTTCATTTCGCGTTCATTTTAGGCGCTGCCGGATGCGTGCAGCGGTCGCGCAACAACGCATTGAACAGGCGGCGGAATACGGGCGCGAGTGCGCCCGCGTTCAAACCGGCGGGGCCGATGCCGTCATCCGTTAACGTTTCGGCGGCGCGGCCGTGCAGAAAAACCGCCGCAAGCGCGGCTTCAAAAGGCGGCATGTGTTGCGCGATCAGCGCGCCAATCAAMCCGCTCAGCACATCGCCGCTGCCGCCGGCGGCAAGGCCGGCATGGCCGGTCGGATTGACGGCGAGACGTCCATCCGGCGCTGCAATCACAGTGCCGGAACCTTTTAGAACAATGATGCCACGATACTGTGCAACGAGCGCGCGGGCGGCCGCCAGTCGGTCACGCTGGACCGTATCGACACCACAGTGCAACAGCCGCGCGGCTTCAAGCGGATGCGGGGTGAGTACGGCAGTGCTTGGATGCGCCGCAAGACGCGCTGCGAAGTCTTCGTTTTGCGCGATCAGGTTAAGCGCGTCCGCATCGATGACTTTTGGCGTATCCAGCGCCAATGCATCCGCGCATGCGGCGCGGGCGCGCGTATCCCGTCCCATGCCGCAGCCGATCACGCATGCATCTACATTGGAAGAGTCAAATGTATCGGTATTGCCGAGCATCAGTTCCGGATAGAGCGGGTCGTAAGCCGGGCCGCCCTCTCCGATCAACGCAACGCGGATTTTACCTGCGCCGGCGAGAAGCGCGGCGCGCGCGGCGAGCATCGGCGCGCCCATCATGCCGGTATTGCCGCCTAGAATGATTAAATCGCCATAGCTTCCTTTATGTGAAGCGTGTAAACGCACGGGCAGATGCGTGCTAAAGAGCGTCGGAGCGTTCAGCCAAAGCAGGTGATTGGACCAGGCGCAAGCCGCCGGTGGATACGCTGCTTCCAGGCCCAGCGGCGCGAGCCAGATTTCGCCTGCGTAATCACGGCCATCGGCGGKATAGAGACCGGCTTTGGCGCCGATGAAAGTGAGCGTATGCGTGGCTTTGACGGCGTTGCCGCCGCCCGTCAGCGCGCCCGTCTCGTCATTCAGCCCGCTTGGGAGATCGAGCGCAAGCACTGAACGGCCAGATTCCGTGTAGTGGGAAAGCCGCCGGGCAAGTTCCGCATATATCCCTTTAAGCGGCCGGGTCAAACCGATGCCGAATAAACCGTCGATTGCCCATTCGTATGTATGGCATTCCCGGTTGGGGAACGCATCCGTAATGGGCACCCCCGCCGCGCGGGCGATTTCCAACGCATGGCGCGCATCTCCGGTTTTCACGCAGATAGGCATACAGACTTCTACCGATACCCCTTGCTGATGTAATTCCGTTGCAGTGGCTAACGCATCGCCGCCMTTATT
>LXRJ01000093.1 GCA_001684025.1 Candidatus Glomeribacter gigasporarum
GGTCAAATGGTCATAGATCGCCCCACGCAGCACTTTGGTCAACGCATCGATGCGGAATTGCCGCTCTGGATAGTCGGTGTCGCGCGGTAGTTTCTTCAAAAGGGTCTTAAACATCGTCAACGGTCATAAACGGGATGGTGGTTCTGTGCATCGATTGAGGCGGCGCAATCAGCATTTCAAATGCCCGTGAGAGTGCATCGATCTGGTCATCTTTCGCGCCATTTGGAAAGGTGCGCATCTCTTCAAGTAAAACGTCGTTCCAAGGCGCGCGCTTCATGACGACATTGCCTGCCTCAACCTGTGAGGCGAGCGGCATTGCGCGCGTCTCTTTGGGGCCGCTTTCCCGGCTGGCCTGCACCGAATAGCCAGCAAGCAGGCGCGTAAAGTAAAGCGCCTGCGCCTTGCCTGCTTGCCCTGGGTCTTGCGGCAGCGAAATTCGCACACCACGCCCATCCTGTGAGGCCGTGTTCAGTACAGCAGTTTCTACCTCATTTGGAGAACCGCGTAGCCGCACCATATCGATGATATAAAAGCGTCCTTCGGCGTCCCGTCCCAGTTTCACGCCAACCGTCCAATCGGGATTATTCGCGCCCATTTGTTCGGTGGCCGCTAAATCCCATCCGCGCACCATTGTCAAATTAACTGGCAAGGACTCAATAATTTTGATGCGCTCCGGCTTGAACAGTGCGCCTTCGTGCGGCGCAGGCCGTTGTTGATACAACGAAGTCCAGTTGCGTGGCCCCTGGGAAAGACGCTCCTGTTCCAGCGCCGCCGCACTCATCCATTCAGGCCATAGGGCCTCACCCTGTTTACGTCCGAGTGGATCATCGTCGAATTCTGCAATCGCCGGTAATGACAGTACGAACCACCGCTCGCCGTCACGCGCTGTATGCCAGCCGCTGCGCCCGTCATAACCATCTGGCAAAATGCGGCCCGCTAAATCATCCTCATGCCAGCGCGTCTGAATCAGGATCATCGCCGCGCCTGGCTTTAAGCGCGTGCGAAAGTCCGATAAATACCATTGCCACGTCTTCTCGCGCATCGTCGCGCTGTCGGCTTCCTCGCGTCCTTTAACCGGATCGTCGATCAAACCCAGATCGGCGCGCCGTCCGGTAATCGCGCCGCCCACGCCCGCCGCTTTGTATTCACCGCTTTGTTCTCCTGCGCGTTTATCGGGCGCTTGCACGCTCCATCGATCCGCCGCTTTGCTGTCCTCGGATAAACCGAATCCGTAAATGGCGTTGAACTCGTCCGAACCCACCAGATTCCGCACCCGCCGACCGAAGCTGTGCGCCAGATCGTCTGCATAACTGGCCGCCAGCATTGACTTGTGCGGATTCTTACCGATCCACCAGGCCGGAAACAAGATACTGGCGTAGGTTGATTTCGCATGGCCGGGTGGCATGAACACCATTAAGCGGGTAATGTCACCGCGTTCAATCGCTTCCAATTTGTCGATGAGCAACCGGTGATGGCGCGCTGGGACAGTGCCAGGTGATACATAGGAAGCGAATCGCGTCAGGGATCTCGCGCATGTTGAACTTCTGGGTTGGGCTTTTGCCTCACTTGTTTCGGATAGCGCCGGTTCAATTCCTTTCGAGCGATGGCCTTTTTTAAATCAGGAGGAAGGATGCTCAGCCAAGCCGGTAAGGTCGTCATCTGCTACCTGGGTCAAATCAAGGCTCACAGCGGACAGCCTTGGATGAATATACGGTGCAGCATCCTTAGCATAGAAGGCGGCCTTTTCCAAATCACCCGATTCCCGCGCTTTATTCATCGCCTCAAGCATCACTTCCAGCGGCATCACGCCGTATTCAGCCGCATGATCTGCAATTTCACGCGAACGCTGTGTCGCCGCCCCTTTTTTGCGTCCGCTGCCAGGACGTGCGCCGCCTCTACTCATGTTTGATTTCCTTTGATTGTTTTCAAACAATCAATCCTTTTATGGGTATGGTGTTATTCATCCTAAGCTGGTAGTTATAATAACCACCATGAATAGCAGACAAGTCATCAAGCGACTGGAAGCGAATGAATGGACTCTGGCTCGCGTAAAAGGCTCGCATCACCAGTTCAAACATCCATCTAAGCCAGGCTTAGTAACTGTCAAGCATCCCGATGGAGATATCCCGATTAAGACATTGAACAGCATTCGCAAGCAAGCGGGCTGGAAATAGGAGGTTTTATGCGTTTTCCTGTTGTTCTACATACAGATGATGGTATTCGCTACGGCGTTACTGTTCCAGACCTTCCAGGTTGCTTTTCGGCAGGCGGCTCATTCGACGATGCGCTAGACTCCGTTTGTGAGGCAATCGATCTGCATCTTGAGGGGATTGCCGAAGAGGGCGGTGAGCTTCCACTGCCTCGTTATATCGCTGAACATCAGGTTAATCCTGATTTTGCCGGTGGCGTTTGGGCGATAGTTGAAGTTGACACCGCCCGTTTTGATGGACGGGCAGAAAAAATCAACATCACGCTACCCCGTCGACTATTAGTCAAAATTGATAGTTATGTAAAATCACATCACCTAAGCCGATCAGCGTTTCTTGCCGTAGCCGCCCAGCGCGAGATGCAGTCCCAAAACGAACGCGCATAAGCACAAAAAGCCCGCCGGTTTTAACGCCGAGCGGGCTTCTGAATACTGTGGACGCAATGGCCCTGGGCGATATTGTCCCGGTTTTGTCCCGCTTTTCAATAGTTAATGTCCCGCTTTTTATTTCTTCCAAACATAGTATGCAGGTGCCCCGTTTCTCTTTTGCTCAAAAATTGCAATCGTGCCAATCTCTTCTAATTGTTGGAGTGCTCGGTGGACGCTCTTTTTAATTCCAGTACGCTCCTTATCACCCGCCTTCTTCCCCGCAACATACTTCACAATCTCCCTCCCGCATCTGGAATTCCCGCCCTGGATACGCGCCCATCAAATCGATAATCTCTTGCGCATATTTCATTGGCCAAACGCCTGCTCAACCTTCAAACAAGCGCACCGTAAGAGCGTTTCATACGAATTCAAGGACATCCGTAAGGAGCACGCCGCGCCGACCCTCCCATAGCGCCAACGCCCCGATCCACTGACCCGGTATTTCCAGCTTTTCCAACTCGGACATAAATGGATAACCGCTTTCGCGTCTTCATTGCTCCACGGACGCAAGTATTTAGCCGAGCTCACTTGCCGCTCTCGCCCATCCATCCGCTGATACGCCTGCTCAACACGCTGCGCGTGCGCTTCGTTCGGGGGCGGCTGATACGGCTCTGTCTCCCCCCAACAGTTCGGCGCGCGGTACAAGCCTTCCGCCGACCCGCAGCGCTCAGACGGCCCCGGCCCCTGCCATCGCTCTAACCAGTGCCACCGCACCCAGTTCTGCAGCGCGTCGTCGAGCCAAGCGGGAATAGCGAAATCGTTTTTATTCATCCGTCATTAAAGAGCGCGCGTTCTGTTTTCACAACCGGAAATGAAAGAGGCAGTCATTTCCAAAATCGCCCGAATTTGGAAATAGAACAGCACCGTTGAGTTCAATCCTCCGCTTCATTTCTGATTTCGTTCTCTCTTCACACCGCCACCTTCCCGTGCTCCACAAGCGCTACCCACCACGTCTTCGCGATCCATTCATACTGCGCATTGCGCCGCTCTTCCTTCGCCATTGCCCCGCCTTGATCCAATTCCGCATGGCAGCGCACGCACAGCGCCATCAGCGCCGCATCGCTCGCCTTAATCCCCATCCCTTTGCCGAAGGCTTGAAAGTTCGCATGCGCTGCCTGGGTTTGCCCCCGCTGACCGCAGTACAGGCACGGCAGGCGAGCGGCGGCGCGGCGGAGTTTTGCGCTGCGCAGCATCATTCAAACTCTATTCCTAAGCGCATCACCGCATAGGCTTGTACGGCATGGATATAGTCCGAGAACTCGCCCACGCTCATCCGCGTGGTTGACTGGCGGCGCAGCGCGATCTCTCCATCGGGTAAGGTCACTTCATCACACAGGCCGAAGAATTTGCGCGCAAAGTATTCATGCCAGACATCCTTGTCGTAGCGCCTGCCACCGATTTCGGCTTGYTCGGCRATKTRSYGCARYACYACGCCCCAGTARTAGCGRTTCTGYTCCRCGTKKCKCTTKCGTTCCTCRGCAGTGACGATGACCCGCAGCGGCGCGCCTTGATCGACACAGGCTTTTGCATGCGYCTTCACGAAGTCGATCATCGCCGCCCAGACGCCGCTATGGCGCAGCACGAACTCTTTGTAGAGSRCCGTGCTCAAAGAGTAGCTTAGGCAGAATATCCGTGCGATCTCTTTCCCACAGTGTGCGAGCAAAATTCGCCAGTCCTATTGCATCGGACATAGCTATTTCAGGGTCACGAAGGTAATCACCAGTAATACTCGTTTTTCGGGTGCCATCGTTGTAACGCTCAACAATGAGCTGACCATCAAGCACAGGTGGCGAATATTCTTTAGTGAAATCGTCTAAGGCAGATTCATACCGTCCCGTCTTACGAATCGAAGGAAGAATTTCAGCAGTGACTTTCTTGCGGAATCGGTGCGGCAGAGAACCCGCTTTAACCGCATCGCGGCAGCGCAGAATCAGCGTGTACAGGCCCGAGTCGTTGATGATGTTGACATTCGGATTTCCAGCACCGGCACGAATACCCTCAGTTAAATTTAGGGTATTTTTTTCATCGTCATCAAGCGCTTTGAGCGACTCGCTAGGATTACTTAACTTAAGCGCAGCACAAACATCCGCCGCAATGAACCACGGTTCATCGTCAATCAACAGGGCGCGAATTTCGTGGTTTTCAAATTGAAAGGGAATAAGTGCAGATGTGCTTTTAACTTTTGACATGGCTTTGCTCCTTGTAGAGAGACTTAAATCCCGTTTTTGAAACGGGGCGGGCAGGCGCTCAAAACCGCTACAAGTCGGTGGGCATATTTCCCCGAAGGGTCTTGTATTAGCCGCACGCCCGCCCATAGGAGCAAAACCAATGGACGAACAAAAAGCCGCATGACTGACGGGGCGGCCTACCGCTTGTAGAGGCGTTTTGAACACCTGTTGAGCAGTATAGGCGTGCTCAGCGCAGCAGGTCAAACATTTGCTTGTTTGTAACTTATGAGTTATAATGGCTTCATGATTGAAATTATCCAAAGCGCTACGTTCAGCACTTGGTTGAACAGTCTGAAAGATCGGCAGGCACGAGCGCGCATCCATATCCGGCTTGACCGGATGAGAAACGGAAACTTTGGCGATGTGAAACCTATTGGCGAAAGTTTGAGTGAGGCTCGTATTCACTACGGAGCCGGTTATCGGGTCTATTTCATGCAGCGCGAACGGCAAATTGTTGTGTTGTTGTGCGGCGGAGACAAGCGCACTCAAAGCCGCGATATTGAACGAGCGAAGATCATTGCCAAACAATGGAAGGAGTAACTCAACATGAGCGAAAAATTTACTCGATATGACATTGCTGAATATCTGAAAACCGACGAAGACGTGGCTGCTTATTTTGATGCCGTGCTCGAAGAGAACGATCCACAGTTGACAGTTCAAGCGCTCGGCGTCATCGCACGCGCTAAAGGCATGAGTCAAATCGCGCGTGATACTGGACTTGCACGCGAAAGTTTGTACAGAGCGCTTTCTACCGATGGCAATCCAGAGTTTGCGACCGTGCTTAAAGTCGTCCGCGCACTCGGACTGCAACTGCATGCCTCGCCACAGAGCGCTCATGCCTGAGGAATGAGGCGCATCGCTTCCCCACATTCCCAACTTCCTGTTTTTCAACCCGAAATAAGGCATCGTGCTCATGCCGCTTGCCGAATCGCTTGCGTGAGCGTGTTCATCGCTTCGCCGCTTTGGATCATGCCGCGGGTAAAGCGC
>LXRJ01000005.1 GCA_001684025.1 Candidatus Glomeribacter gigasporarum
CGCCGCCAGTCTGCGGCTAGTTCAGCCGCTTCAATGCCGAGCGCGCGCTCGGACTCGGCCAATACTGCGGATTCGAGCGCATCAAGCGAAGTTGTGGATGGCTTTGTCAAGCCCGCGCCGGCAGCGAGCGCGGAAATGGAGGCTGAATGTTGCGCCGCGGCGCCGTGCGGTAATGCCATCGCAACGTGCGCAGTTCTCAGAACATTTGCCTGTGCGGACGAGCGCTGCTCAGCAAAGATGGCCTCCATCAGCGCCGCACAGACGACATCCAGATTGGCCCATTCTGCGCCGTTGACTGTGCCTTCGGGCAATGCGCTAATCCCCATGCGTTCAATCTGAACCCGGTGCGGCTTAAAAACACTGCGGCTTAATACAAGCGCGCGCACCGCCGCAGGATGGAGATCGATCCCAACCGCGCACCGGCGTATCCATCTCGTCAGTAAATTTTGCATTCGGCCTTCCCAGAAAAGCATTTATTCTGGTGATGGATAGGCTGCGCAGCTATTCTGCCGGATGGTCAAACGGCCCCTGGAGCATTTTTCAGTGAGATTGCTGCGGACGCGCGCGCAGCGCTGCGCAGTGCGCGCCGCTGAAAAATGCGCTCGAGGCGGCGGCTGAGGATTGAGCCAACCTATAATCCAGCGTGTCGTCTGTCTTTATAACGCTATGCCTGACTACGATTCTTCCTTTCCGCCCGAACCCGCCGCGCGCGGTTTTTGGCGCGCTTTTATGCTCTGGTTAAGCATCACAGTCGCTGCAGTCGGCGTCAGCGGCGCGCTGCTGGTTGCATACGCGCTGGTGGTAATGGTGCCGAAGCTGCCGCCGCTGGATGCGCTCATCGATTACCGCCCCGCCGTGCCGCTGCGTATCTATACCGCGGATCACGTGCTGATTGGAGAGTTCGGCGTGCAGCGGCGCCAGCCCGTGCGTTTAAAACACATTCCGGACGTGATGAAAAAAGCGGTGCTGGCGATTGAAGACGCGCGTTTTTACGCGCACGGCGGCGTCGATTATCTGGGCATTGCACGCGCGGGCCTGGCAGACCTTTTGCATGGCAGCGCATCGCAAGGCGCAAGCACGATTACGATGCAGCTCGCGCGTAATTTCTTTCTCACGAGTGAAAAAACGTATACCCGTAAGTTATACGAAGCGCTGCTGGCATGGCGGATTGAGTCGGCGCTCACCAAAGATCAGATTCTTGAGATTTATATGAATCAAATTTATCTGGGACAACGCGCTTATGGCTTCGCGGTGGCGGCGCGCGTGTATTTTGGCAAGGAACTAAAAGACGTCACGCTTGCTCAGGCGGCTATGCTGGCCGGATTACCCAAGGCGCCATCCGCGTTCAATCCAATCGTGAATCCGAAGCGGGCCAAGGTCAGACAAGCGTATATCCTGAAGCGGATGCTTAACCTGCGCTATATCGATCAAGCGCAGTATGAAGCCGCGTTGAACGAGAATCTGAGCCTTAAGGGTCTTGGTAAGGAGTTCCGCGCGCCCGCGCAATATGCGGCCGAAATGGTGCGGCGGATAATGGTGGCGCAATATCAGGATGAAGCCTATACGCGCGGCTTGAGTGTGATCACCACCCTTCATTCCGAGGATCAAATCGCTGCTTATCACGCGGTGCGCCGCGGCATCGTCGCGTATGAGCAGCGGCACCCTTATCGCGGGCCGGAGGCGTTTATTCATCTGCCGGATACGCCTGCCGCACGCGATCAGATCATTGAAAATGCGCTGTTGGAATATCACGATGACGGCGCGTTGCTTCCCGCCGTCGTCGAGTCTGCAAATACCCGCTCTGTCCAAGCCAAATTATTAAGCGGAGAGACTCTCAACATTCAAGATCAAGGCTTAAGTTTTGCCGCGCCCGCGCTCTCGGCGCGCGCGCCGGATGCAATCCGCATCCGGCCTGGCGCAGTGATTCGGGTTCGGAAAAATGCCCAAGGTGCATGGTCGATCACCCAATTGCCGCAACTCGAAGGCGCGCTGATTGCAATGACGCCTCAGGACGGCGCAATCCGCGCGCTGGTCGGCGGCTTCGATTTCAACAAAAATAAATTTAACCACGTCACCCAAGCGTGGCGGCAGCCGGGTTCAAGTTTTAAACCTTTCATTTACTCGGCAGCGCTTGAAAAAGGGTTTGGGCCGGCCACCGTGATCAACGACGCGCCGTTGTTTTTTAGCGCTGCGCAGACCGGCGGACGACCCTGGGCGCCAAAAAATATCGGCGGCGTCTATGATGGCCCGATAACGCTGCGCACGGCGCTCAAAAGATCGAAAAATATGGTATCGATCCGCATCCTGAACGCCATCCGTCCAAAGTACGCGCAAAAGTTTCTCACCCGCTTTGGCTTTTATGCTGAGAAGCACCCGGCGTATTTACCGATGGCGCTCGGTTCGGGAGAGGTCACGCCGATGCAAATGGCGGTCGGCTTTGCCGTATTCGCCAACGGCGGCTACCGGGTCAATCCTTATCTGATTCTTGAAGTCAGCGATCAAAGCGGCGCGGTGATTTCACGCGCACAGCCGCTCGTCGCCGGCAAAAACGCGCCGCGCGTGATTGATGAACGCAATGCCTGGCTGATGACGAATCTGTTGCAGACGGTTGCGCAACATGGCACCGGCGCGCGCACCAATGCGCTCAAACGCAGCGATCTCGCTGGTAAAACCGGCACGACGAACGACTCAAGGGATGTGTGGTTTGCCGGTTTCCAGCGCACGCTTGTCGCGGTCAATTGGATGGGGTATGACCAGCCGAAAGACCTGGGTAAAGGCGCCGTCGGCGCTGCGTTGGCGCTGCCGGTCTGGATTGATTACATGGGCCCCGCGCTGCGCGGCATCCCAGAATATTCATATCCGCGTCCGGCGGGCATTGTCGAGATCGACGGCGAGTTTTATTTCGACCATTTCACGCCTGGACACGGCTTCGTCAGAGGCGTCGACGTGAATTTTGCACCGCCGTCCGAGGATGAGAATACAAACCCAGACTCATCACGTGAAGCCGAGCAAACGAGCATTTTGGACATCTTCAGAAAACCTTAACCTTCATCTGTAAACTGTCAAGTTGACGCCTGATTTCTTCAGAGGACAAATGATTAAACGACGCGGAAATCAGCATTTGAGAGGCGCTAATGACGAAGCGATCAGATGCCGAAATCAACATACCGACTATCTTGAACTGTTTCATGTTTTTTGCCGCCTTCATAAAACGCGCGCAGCGGATTACGGCCAATCCGGCCATAGCCATTAATGGCGGCGCGAATGGTCATCTACTCTCCTCAATTTCAATCCCCAGAAAATCACTAGGTTGTTGACCTGATTTCACAATCTGTAAATCCAAATAGAATCCAAAATGCGGCCAAGCTTTTGGGGCTTTTTTGGAAAAAGCGCCGCGTCCGTAAATCCCAATTTTCAAGGAGTGCTAGGTGAATAATATTCATTTGATGATACGGCGCATATCACGATGGTTATTACAATTCTCTTTTATTGCGTGGATGACCACTGCAGCAAGCATCGCTGTTTTAAGCGATGCGCACGCCCAAACTCTAGGCGGGGTTCATTACTGTCAGGCGGGGACCCTTAAGGGTTACGGGAATAGTGGAGTTACCGGCGCCATTCCACTCACCAACTGCGCTGCTTGGCTGCGCAAAGAAGCCGCTTTCGTGATGTACAACTATGGGGGGCAGAGTCATGATATCCCTAATGCCGTGCACATCGCAGGCTATTCAGATGGCATTCTGGAATTGCTTGGAAAATCCGGAATCAATCTGCTCAATCAGACAAACTTCTCTGCGAATGCAAATTTCAACAATAATAAGATCACCAATTTGGCCAGTGGTTCGGCCGACGCTGACGCCGTGAACGTCAGCCAGTTAAAAGGCGCCTTGGCCGGACTGGGCGGCGGCGCAGGGCTGGGTCAGGATGGCAAGGTCAAAGCGCCGAGCTATACCGTCAACGGTAAAACCTACAACAATGTGAAAGATGCGCTGGAAAATATGCGGGAAGAGCCTGGAATAGATCACTACGTCAAAATTTTACCCGTACAAAGTATACCCGACGCAGAATCGAGAGCCGCCGGCGATATTGCGATTGGCCCGGGCGCGATTGTGGATTCACAGACGCAAGACGACGGCCAGCATCACGCGGGCGCGGTTGGCATCGGCGAGGAAGCGCGTGGTTTCGGCGCAAACAGCGTAGCGATAGGCACCCATGCGTTTGTTGGCAGCGTCGATGGCAAAAAGAGAACAGATCAYGGCAYGGCGTTGGGCGCGTATTCATCCGTGACTGAGAGGAGCGCGGTCGCGCTGGGTTATAGGAGCCAGGCAGACCGCGGCTATGCCGTGTCCATCGGTAGACCCGATGGGCTACGGCAACTGATTTATTTAAATAAAGGCACGGCCGATACCGACGCCGTCAACGTCAGCCAGCTCAAGGGCGCATTGGACGGACTGGGCGGCGGTGCAGGGCTGGATAAGGACGGCAATATCATCGCGCCGAGCTATAAGGTAGGCAATAAGACGTATGGCAACGTCGGCGATGCGCTGGCAAACATTCAATCGGGGACAGCAGATAGTCAGTACTTCAAAGTTAACCCTGTGCCAGCGGGGATTACTACGCAAGCCGTATCACCCGGTGATACGGCAATTGGTGAGAACGTCATTGTCCAGTCAGGTACAAAACATCAGGGTTCAACTGGAATTGGGGAAGGGGAACGTTTATATGGAATTGAAGGCGCTTCGCTAGGTATACATACGGTAATAGGAGAAGAAAAACGGCCTGTTCATTATGGCGTTGCGCTGGGTGCTAGGGCTGAAGTACGTGCCGAGAACAGCGTCGCGTTAGGCGCAAAGTCAATCGCAGACCGTGCGAATGCGGTATCAGTCGGAACATCTAAAGCGCCGCGGCAAATCATCTATCTGGGGAATGGTACCGCCGATACCGACGGGGTCAATGTCAGCCAGCTCAAGGGCACTTTGCTTGGATTGGGAGGCGGCGCAGGACTGGATAAAGAGACAGGGAAAGTGATAAAACCCAACTATACGATCGATGGCAAAACGGCCGATAACGTCGGCGACGCAATTACGCACCTCACCGAGAAAATTGCTGAAGCGGGCGTGGGCCTGGTCAAGCAGGATCCGATATCTAAAGATATTACGGTTGCCAAAGGGTTGGATGGTGCGCGCGTTGATTTCACCGGACTAGACGCCGATCAACAACCGGCCAACCGCGTCTTGACTGGTGTTGCAAATGGTTCGAACAGTAACGATGCAGTGACCGTGGATCAGTTACAACAAGCGCATATCATCGATAAGGTGGGCAAAATTGAAGACGTTGTGGTCTATGATGATCCACTTGAAAATAATATCACCTTCGGCGGCGCAAACGGCACCCAACTGCACAATATCGCGGACGGTCGCGGCGATATGGATGCGGTCAATATCCGTCAACTCAAAGCAGCCGGTTTGACGGGCCCTAACGGTGACATTCTAAATGCGGTTGTGTACAACAATGCGGCCAAAGATCAAGTCGCTTTCGGCGGCGCAACCGGCACCGTGCTGGCAAACGTTGCAAAAGGTGATGTCTCCGCCGGAAGTATGCAGGCGGTCAATGGCAGCCAACTCTTCGCGTTACAGCAGCAAGTCAGCGCCTTGGATGACCGGGTAAAGGATACAGAACAATCCATCCATGATCTGAACAATCGGGTCGGTGATAGCCACGGTGGTCGCAGCGGCGGAAACAATGGTGACAATGGTTCTTTTTCAGATGGAGATAATGCCGATGCTTTGGGCGATAACTCAACCGCATTAGGTCAAGACGCCAAAGCCTCCGGAGAAAACTCGACATCAACCGGCCAAGGCTCCAAGGCAACGGGCGATAACTCCACTGCCAATGGCCAAGGTTCGATCGCTTCCGGTCTGAATTCAAAAGCAGACGGCCAACATGCGCGCGCCACCGGGGATAACTCAACCGCAATCGGCCAAAATGCATTGTCTTCCGGTAAAGACTCGACCGCGCTCGGCCAGAATTCCAGTGCAACCGGCGCCGGTTCGCTCGCCTTGGGTCAGAATGCAAAAGCGCCGGCGGCAAATGCCGTTGCGCTGGGCAAAGATTCCGTTGCCGACCGTGACAATACGGTATCGGTAGGTGCCGCAGGACGCGAACGCGTGATTGCGAACGTGGCGGCGGGCACACAGGGGACTGACGCCGTCAACGTCAATCAGCTGAATCAAGGTTTAAGTAGTACGCTTGCAAAAGCCCGGCAATATACAGATGAGAAGTTTAATGAACATCGACGCGACTCAGAAGCCGGCGCAGCGTCGGCCATTGCGATTGCAGGACTGCCGCAAGCCACCGCCGCGGGCGAAAGCATGGTTGCCGTTTCAAGCGGGGTCTATCGAGGGGAAGGGGCGATTGCGCTGGGCCTCTCAACAATTACTCAGGACAATCGCTGGGTATTTAAATTATCCGGAACTGCCAACTTCCGTGGCACGGTAGGCGGAGCCGTTGGCGCTGGATATAAATGGTAAATAGATAAAAAGAAGGATTAGAATCCTTATTGGGGGGAAGCGCCGCTTCCCCCTTATTATTTCATTGAGTCAACTCTTTATTCCACAGCGGCGAACGCCACAGCGACATCGAGCATCCGGTTTGAAAATCCCCATTCGTTATCGTACCAACTGGAGACTTTGACAAGGTGGCCAGAGACTTTGGTCAAGGTGGTATCAAAGATGGACGAGGCAGGATGATGATTGAAATCGATCGACACCAGCGGCAGCGTATTGACGGCTAGGATGCCTTTTAAGGGCTCTGAAGCGGCGGCTTCTTGCACGATGGCATTGACTTCATCGACGCTCGTCGCGCGCGCGGCGATAAAAGACAGATCAACGATCGAGACATTGATCGTCGGCACGCGGATGGCGAAGCCGTCCAGCTTGCTGTTCAGTTCCGGCAACACAAGACCCACCGCCGCCGCGGCGCCGGTCTTCGTTGGAATCATGCTTTGGGTTGCGCTGCGCGCGCGGCGCAAGTCCGCGTGGCGGACATCGGTGAGCACTTGGTCGTTGGTATAGGCGTGCACCGTTGTCATCAGACCATTGACAACACCGATTTTTTGATGTAGAGGCTGAACCAGCGGCGCCAGGCAATTCGTCGTGCATGAAGCGTTTGAAATCACGGTATGTTCTTTTCTGAGAGTGTGATGGTTAACGCCATAGACAATCGTTGCATCGACATCTTTTCCGCCGGGCGCGGAAATAATCACTTTTTTTGCGCCGCCCTGCAGATGCGCTTGCGCCTTTGCTTTGCTGGTAAATAAACCCGTGCATTCCAGCACCACATCGATGTCTAACGCGCCCCACGGTAATTCGGCGGGATTGCGCTGCGCAAACACCCGGATCCGGTCGCCGTTGACCAGCAGATCATTGCCGTCCACCGCTACCGTGCCCGGAAAAGCGCGATGGGTTGTATCGTACTGCATCAGATGCGCATTCGTATGCGCATCGCCCAAATCGTTAATCGCCACAATTTCGAGATCGTGTTTTTTGCCGCCTTCATAAAATGCGCGCAGCGTATTACGGCCAATCCGGCCATAGCCATTAATGGCAACGCGAATGGTCATGTATTTTTTTCCTATGAAATCAAAATGCCTTAAGTATCCATTCTAAATTGTCTTAAGAACCGTATTCACCACGTTTTCTACGGTAAAGCCAAAATACTCGAACAGCGCCTGCGCCGGCGCGGATTCGCCAAACGTGTCGATGCCAACGATACCGCCTTCAAGCCCGACATATTTACGCCAGAAATCGCTGACGCCCGCTTCAATTGCCACCCGTTTAACGCCGCACGGCAATACGTTCCCCCGCCATTGCGGATCCTGACGATCAAATACCGTCGTCGCCGGCATCGATACGACGCGCGTCGCGATGCTGCGAGACGCCAGAGGTTCAATCGCGGCGAGCGCGATTCCAACTTCCGATCCGGTGGCAATCAGGATGATTTTTCGGGTGTTTTCATCTGAAGTCGCCTTGATCTTCCAATCGCGCAGAATATAACCGCCCTTCTCGATCTGCTCCAGCTGCGCCCCGCCGCGAGTGATAAAAGGCACTTTCTGACGGCTCAATACCAAACAACTCGGCGCCTGGCGCACAATCGCCTGAGTCCATGCCACCGCGGTTTCAACGCTATCCGCTGGCCGCCAAACGTCGAGATGCGGTATCAATCGCAATGCTGCCAAATGCTCAATCGCCTGATGCGTCGGCCCATCTTCGCCTAATCCAATTGAATCATGAGTGAACACAAAAATAGTGCGCGCACGCATCAGCGCTGCAATGCGAATGGCATTGCGGCTGTAATCGGAGAAAGTCAGGAAAGTGCCGCCGAAAGGCAAGTAACCGCCGTGCAGCGCAATCCCATTCAGCGCGGCGCTCATGCCGAATTCGCGCACGCCGTAATTGATGTGATTGCCCCATTGCACGCCGTTCGCATCCGAGCGCACTGGCTTGGCTGCAGGCCATTGGGTGAGATTCGAGCTGGTCAGATCGGCTGAACCGCCAAGCAGTTCAGGCAGCGCTGCCGCGATACCGGCGATGGTCTGCTGCGATGCTTGACGCGTTGCCAACGCTTCAGCGCGTTGATCGGCGCGCGCAATCAGTGCACGCGCCGCTTTGCCCCAGTTTGCAGGCAATTCGCCTGCGGTACGGCGCTCGAACTCAGCAGCTTTGGCAGGATATTTTGTCCGATAGGCATTAAAGCGTTCCCGCCAGCGGTGTTCGGCACATGCACCCGCCTCCCGCGCATCCCAGGCTTTATAAACCTCATCTGGAATGACAAAAGGCTCAAAGGGCCATCCAAGCGCTGCGCGTGTTGCAGCCACTTCCTCAGCGCCCAGCGGCGCACCATGCATGTCATGCCCCCCCTCTTTATTAGGCGCGCCTTTGCCAAGCACGGTTCGGCAGCAAATTAAAGTGGGTTGAGCGGAACACCGGGCGCTCGCAATCGCAGCATCGACGGCTTCGACATCATGGCCGTCCACAGCGCGGATCACATGCCAGCCGTAGGCTTCAAAACGCCGCGGCGTATCGTCGGAAAACCAGTGTTTGACGCGGCCGTCGATGGAAACGCCGTTGTCGTCATACAACACGACCAGCTTATTCAGTTTCAATGTGCCCGCCAAAGAACAGGCTTCGTGCGAAATGCCCTCCATCAGACAACCATCGCCCGCGAACACGTAGGTCCTATGATCGACAATCTTGAGCGCTTCATCGTTGAATTCGCGCGCGAGCAGCGCTTCGGCCAGCGCCATGCCGACGGCATTGGCTAAACCTTGTCCAAGCGGCCCGGTGGTTGTTTCGACGCCCGGCGTGCGCCCGAATTCGGGATGACCGGGCGTTTGGCTATGCAGTTGTCTAAAGCGTTTTAATTGTTCGATGGATAAGTCATAGCCTGAAAGGTGCAGAAGCGCATAGACCAGCATCGAACCGTGACCGTTTGAGACGATGAAGCGATCACGATCCGGCCAATGCGGATTGGCTGGGTTATGTTTTAAATGGCGGCGCCATAGTGCAAGCGCAATCTCGGCCATGCCCATTGGCATGCCGGGATGTCCAGCGTTGGCTTTTTGAATCGCATCGATCGCTAGAATACGAATTGCGTTTGCCATAAACGCAGTCCGACACTTAGAGGTCATTATTATTTGGTATCCGCGCGCGTTCCGCGTCTCTATCGGCCTGCGTATTGTTGTTCTAAACAGAAAATGACGAACCGCACCCGCACCTGGTCACTGCATTTGGATTTTTAATCACGAATTGGGCGCCATTGAGATCGTCTTTATAGTCGATTTCCGCACCGACCAGATACTGATAGCTCATCGAATCAATCAATAGCTGGACGCCGTTTTTCGCAGTGAATACATAATCTCCAACCGGCTCTTCATCGTCATCCTCCGTCTCGCTCCGGTCTTCATCCTCTTCTTTATCTTCGAAAGTAAAGCCATATTGGAAACCGGAACATCCGCCGCCCTGGACAAAGACGCGTAACTTCAGCTTGGGATTATCTTCTTCGTCAATTAACTGCTTGATTTTATCGGCTGCGCTATCGGTAAAAGTCAGCGCTGCCGACCCGGTTTCAAGCGTTGAAGAATCAAGCGCTGCACTCATAAAACTCTCCAGAAGATTTGAACTCGTTATTTTACGGCGATCCATAAACTTCTAGAAGTCATTTCATAAATAACCGGATGTGTTCATTCTTGTTGCATCATGCGACGAGAAGGATAAACACCTAATGAAGCGAGGCGGCGCAATCGCGCATAACGTCCGCTTTGCGGCGCAGGTATTCGGTAAACAATGTCCGCGCCGATGGCGCGGAAATTTCCGTTTGCATCGCATCCGTAAATGCGGTGGTTGCATTCACGGCATGACCGAAGTGATTTTTCTCGGTCCCGTTGGTATGGACTGTGACCCACGCTACGATGTAACGCACCCGCTCCGGCTCAATTCCCATGTGCTGTTCAAACCATATTTGGTAAAGAGGATGGATAAATTCAACTTCTGCGTGCGTGTAGACTTCATGCACTAAAGTGGTGAGGAGGCCTTTGATCAAATCGCGCGCGCGAAGACGCTGCTGGTCCGTCCAGTCCTTGAATTGATGCGCCGAGGGCAAACAGTTTGACTTGAGCAACCACTCGTCATCGCCGCAAAGCGCGCTCGCCATGATATAGAACAGATCGGCGTGCAAAACACCGCCGAGCGCCCCAAGGTCTTCGTCGGTAATGCGCTGAAGGTCGGAGCACACTTCATAAAGCTTCTGCAAAGCGGCGCAGCCCGCGTTCGAGCGCACCAGCAGCGTGATCCGGTTTGCGAGTCCAGCAACGCTTGCGGCGGAGTGATTCGTCTTGGCCCAGCTCGCAAAAAATCGTCTTAGGTTGGCCGGCGCGTGTTTTCTCGCCGTCAATTCCCGAAATGCGTCTTCGATGTCGAGTAGCGACTGTCGCTCTGATCGAAATGCGTCAACGAGCGCTTGACGCAATACCCCTGTAGGCATTTCCAGAAGCGCTGTTTCAATAATGGCCTGCATGGCGCCTGCCGCGGTTAGATTTGGCATTTCTATTTCTCCCAGTGAATGAGCAAGATAGCGCACCGTCACCGACTTCGCTGCCCTCCATACTTCAGAGCCTGATTGGATCCGCTGGCGGTTTCCAGTAGAGGCGCGCAATAAAAATAGCGAGCAATTGAATCAAGATGATAAGCGCTACGCAGCCATGCCAACCAAAACGTTTCCAAATAGGCATAGGCGCAATCGAGCCGACACTTCCGCCAAGATAATAAGAAGTTAAATATAAACCAACCGCGACAACCCTCGCACGCTTGACAGTGTGAGCCACAAACGAATTCGCGGCGGTCTGTGCGACGAACGTGCCGGATGCACTCAAAGCCAAGCCCAGCAAGATTTCAGGCAGCGTTGGTCGAAGCGTCAACAGTGAGCCGATCATGCCGAGCGCCATAGCGGCCAAAAGCAAATCCGAATGCGGCCGCCGCTTGGAAAGCCGGCCCGCCATTGGCGTGACGATCATGGCAAGCAGGAACACCGCATAGATTGAGCCGATCGCCGCGGCGTTCAGGCAAAAAGGCGGCTGACTCAGATAGAGACTGATATAGGTAAAGGTCGTGACTTGTGCGAAGAGAATGCACGCGCCAACGAAAAATGCGGCCTGTATCGCCGGGCTTTTTAGCTCTTGCTTAAGTCCAGCTTGACTGAGTTTGCGTTGTGATCGCTCGGGAGACTGGACTGTGGCTGTCGTTGACCCAGGAAACAGTGTGTAGATACCTATTCCCAAAATCAGAGCGATGCCGCCAAGGGCGGCAAAACCGTGGCGCCATGTGCTCATCGCCGCCATCATGTTCGCAACGAAGCGTCCTGCGAAGCCGCCAAGCGTTGTGCCGGCAACGTAGAAGCTCGTCATTTCTATCACATTCCACCGTTCTTTTTGTTCTCCGATAAAGGCAATCGTCACCGTAAACAATATCGGTATCACAAGCCCTTGGATAAACCGAGACAAAAGAAACGCAATAAAAGTCCCGCTTCCCCCAGCGAAGAGGGCCGGCGCCGCCGACAAAATGGCGGCAAATGAAATGACTGCACGCTTCTCAAAGCGCCCTATGAAGATATTTACAAAAGGCGCGGTCACCGCGACCGCAAACGTTGTGGCCGTGATGCTCAAACTGGCGCGCGCCACACTGATGTGAAACGCCAATGCGATCTCGCGCAAAATTCCCTGCGGTGAATATAAATTCAAGAAAGCCGCGCACCCGCAGAGAAAAACGGCGAATGAGGCTGACAAATGTTTAACTGAATTCACCGTTTTGGCCTGCACGTTTATTGACTTGAGTGGCTCCATGGAACTGGGTCATTTAAACGGTTCGCCTGCGCTACAATATCAACGCTTTTTTGGAGGTGTGGCCGAGCGGTTTAAGGCACTGGTCTTGAAAACCAGCGAAGGGGAAGCCCTTCCGTGAGTTCGAATCTCACCGCCTCCGCCCGCCCGCAGTAATAAATCTCCTAGCCCGCCTAGACCATTTTCCGCCGCGCTTCGCCTATCCCGAACGGCCGCGTCTTCGCATTGAATTCCCTTGTTTTAATGGCTTGAGCGGCTCTGGCCTCCCATACATCCGCTGCAAGTTTGCTGGCCAATGCTGGCGGCAAAATAGTCCGATTAAAAACAGGTTCACGGATGCCTGCGCGGCGTTGCGCCTTGTAGTCTTGCCACGCAATGAGCGCATATTTACCAAGACATGCAATCGCGGCCAGATTAATGAGCGCCATGACCGCCATGCTGATATCAGCCATCTGCCAGACTTGTGTTGAACGGCTTAGACTACCGACGACAATAAAGCCAAGCACCGCCAAGCGAAATAGTACGAGCACGATTTTCTTACGGCACAAAAACGAAATATTGCCTTCGGCATAGGCATAGTTGCCGATCAGGGTTGTCCAAGCAAAAAAGAAAATCGACCAGGTCATAAATAATCCGCCCCAATCGCCCACCGCGCTCGCCAGCGCGCGCTGCGTGAGCGCAGCGCCTTCCATCGGTGCGCCTGCCACGTATTGGCCTGAAACCAAAATCATAAAGGCCGTTGCACTGCATATCACAAGGGTATCAATGCCTGCTGCGAGCATTTGGAGCAGGCCTTGGGAGACCGGATGGCGGACCGTTGCAGTCGCCGCTGCATTTGGCGCGCTCCCCATACCAGCCTCATTTGAAAACAATCCGCGCCGAACGCCTGTCATCACCGCCTGAGCAAAGGCATAGCCGGCCAGCCCGCCCGCAGCCTGCTGCACGCCGAACGCGCTTTTAAAGATCAAACCAACCATCTCAGGCAATACGGATAAATGCTGCCAGACAGCGTATGCACACAGCATTAGATATCCGAATGCCATCGCGGGTACAACCACGCTCGTGACATAGCCTACGCGGCGCACACCGCCGAACAAAATGGGCGCGCTCAGCAATGCCAACGCGACGCCCGTTAAGCCGCGTTCCCAACCAAATGCCTGATGAAATGCATCGGCGATGGAATTGGTCTGAACGGCATTAAATGTGAAGCCGTAAGCAAAAATGAGCGCCAGCGCAAACAATGTGCTCCACAGGCGCGAATTCAAACCCATTCGGATGTAATAGGCAGGGCCGCCGCGAAAGGTTTGATTTTTATGCGGCACTTTGAAAATCTGCGCCAACGTAGATTCGACAAAGGCGGTCGACATGCCCAGCAAAGCCGTCAACCACATCCAGAAAATGGCGCCTGGCCCGCCGACTGTAAGCGCCACCGCAATGCCAACGATATTGCCCGTTCCAACCCGGCTTGCTAAACCAATGGTGAGCGCCTGAAAGGGTGTAATACCTTCTTTACCCGCCCTTTTCCAAAGCATTGCCACGCTATGCGGCAATGCGCGCGCCTGTACGCCTGCGAAGCGCAGCGTAAAATATCCGCCTGCGCCGAGCAGACACGCGATCAGAGCGGAAAACAACCATTCAGTGATGAGGTCCATATTGGCTCCTATGGAAATAATCCAGTTGCTGATTTAAAGACCGCGACATATTTTAACCAGAAGGTGAATTCTGAAACTAATGAGTTATCCCTGAATGAGTGATCTCTGGATTTTGAGGAATATCACGTCTGAGTTCAGACACGCTTGCAAACGCTATATACCATGCACACGACCCAAGACCTATCCATACTTTCACTGATTCTGAACGCCAGCCTGCTTGCGCAGGCGGTCATGCTTTTGCTGCTCTTCTTTTCGATGGCGTCGTGGACCATTATTTTTAAAAAGGGTGCCGTCATTCGCGCAGCCCGCGCGCAGACTGAATATTTCGAACATCATTTTTTGTCGGGCAGCGATGTAGAAGCGCTCTACCAGCAGGCGGAAAAGCGCCGCCGCAACAGCGGGGCGCTTGAAAGAATCTTTATCGAAGGGATGCGCGAGTTTTTAAAAGCCAGAGGCCATAACGTTGCAAGCCACGCAGTGCTTGATGCCGCGCGGCGCGCGATGCATGCGGCATTTCAGCGCGAAACGGATGCGCTGGAAACACACCTGGCGACACTGGCCTCCATCGGTTCAGTCAGTCCGTATATCGGATTATTCGGCACCGTCTGGGGCATCATGAATTCGTTTCGCGGACTCTCCAATGTCCAGCAAGCGACACTTGCGAATGTCGCGCCCGGCATTGCCGAAGCGCTCGTGGCCACCGCGATAGGTTTATTCGCAGCGATTCCAGCCGTGATGGCCTATAACCGGTATATGCACGATATTGACCGCTTAGCGATCCGCTTTGAAACGTTTATTGAAGAATTTTTGAATATTTTGCAACGCCATAAATCCGCCCATATTTGAAAACAGGTTCGTAATATGTCCACCTGCTCTGTGCGTTCCAGTTCGCGCCGCGCACGCGGCCGGCGCACGATGGCCGATATCAATGTGGTGCCGTATATCGACGTCATGCTGGTGTTGCTGGTGATCTTTATGGTGACGGCGCCGCTTGTGGTGCCGTCAGTGATTGATTTGCCCAGCGTGGGTCACATTGCGCCGCAGCAACGCATCCCGCCCGTGGTCATCACCGTCCGCGCGGATGGTGCGCTCTCGGTGCGTAAACGCAGCGGCCATAGGAATCTTGAACAGACGATGACCAAGACTCAGCTTCATCTTTTCCTGCGCGCCCAGCAGCGGGCGACGCCTTCGCTGCCGGTGGTCATTGCCGCCGACAAAAATATTCAGTACCAAAACGTGATGAATGTGATGGCCGATTTGAAAGCGCAAGGGATTCAAAAGATTGGTTTGCTGGTTCAACCCCGGTAGTTTTTCTCAGGGACACCTGAATGAACCGCTCTATACGCTCCCCGCGCGAATGCAGCCACCGCCGCGCTGTACTCTATGCAGCGTTGGTACACCTCATCTTATTGACCGTGTTGTTATACGGGGTGCGCTGGAAAAATAAACCCTCAACAGGCGCAGAAGCGCAGTTATGGAGCGCAGCGGAAATAACGCCGCCTGCGCCTGAACAGCGCACGCCGCCGCCCGCGCCTACCCCCGCGCCGCCTGCGCCTGTTCAATCTGCCCCTGCGCAGCCAGATCCGGCTGAGATTGCACTCGAACGCGCGCGTTGGCGTCAGCAACAGGAAGCGCTACAGCGCGCGCGTTGGCGAGAACAGGAAAAGCAGCGCTTACGCCAGAGGCAACTGGCCGAGCAGGCGGAAAAAGCCGCTCAGGAAAAAAAACGGCGCGCGCAACGTCAGCAGCAGCTGTTTGAACAGCAACGCCAGCAGCAACTCGCCGAGCAGCAACGGCGGGAACAGAAAAAAGCCGAACAGCGTAAGGCGCTGCAAGCACAGCGGCAAGCGGCGCAACAGGCAAAAGAAAAAGCCCAAATCGAACAGCAACGGCGCGCGCGTCTGGAAGCGCTTGCGCGTGCCGCGGGCGCAGCAACTGGCAGTAGCGGGGCAGCCAAATCCGGCGCAGGCGAAGGTATTCAAGGCTCGCCTGGTTATGCAGACAAGGTACGGCAGCGCGTTAAACCCAATCTGGTTTTCGATACCCAAACGCTCAGCGGAAACCCCCAAACCGTTGTCTCTGTTCAATGCGCGCCAGACGGCGCCCTCCTGAATGCGCGTATCGTGCATTCGAGCGGCTTCCCCGCTTGGGACGAGGCCGTGCTGCGCGCAGTGCGAAAATCGGACCCCATGCCGCGGGATGCGAACGGCCGCGCGCCCAGCCGTTTTACGATTACGTTCCGCCCCAAAGATTAAGAAGCGGTTCGCGATCTGACCGCGCGCCTATGACCGTGATGGGGGCGCCGGGCGGCGTGCTATGCGCCCACCATATCGCGCGGCCGCACCCAAGCGTCAAATTGCGCTTCGCTGACGTAGCCGAGCGCCAGCGCAGCGGCTTTTAAGGTTATGCCTTCCCGATGCGCTTTTTTGGCAATCTGCGCAGCCTTGTCATAACCGATATGCGGATTCAAAGCCGTAACCAGCATCAGGGATTCATTTAACAATGTCTCGATCCGCTCACGGTTCGGCGTAATCCCAACCGCGCAATGGTCATTAAAGCTGCATGCGCCGTCCGCCAATAGACGGATCGACTGCAACACATTATGAATGATCATTGGGCGGAATACGTTCAATTCAAAGTTGCCGCTCGCGCCGCCGAAGTTCACCGCAACATCGTTGCCGAAGACCTGCGCGCATAACATCGTCATGGCTTCCGACTGGGTTGGGTTGACCTTGCCGGGCATGATTGAACTGCCGGGTTCGTTTTCAGGAATCGACAATTCACCCAGCCCGCATCTGGGGCCGCTCGCCAGCCAGCGGATATCGTTGGCGATTTTCATCAGGCTTGCAGCAACCGTTTTTAATGCGCCATGCGCGTGAACCAATGCATCCGCGGCAGCAAGCGCTTCAAATTTATTCGGCGCGCTGACAAATGGCAGCCCCGTCAACCGGCTGATTTCCTGCGCAGCCCGCCGTGCAAACTCTGGATGCGCGTTGAGTCCGGTGCCGACTGCGGTGCCGCCGAGCGCCAGCTCGCACAAATGCGGCACCGCTGCTTCAAGATGCGCAATGCCGTGGTCGAGCTGCGCCACATAACCGGAAAACGCCTGCCCCAGCGTTAAGGGTGTCGCGTCCTGCAAATGCGTGCGGCCAATTTTCACAATCTCGGCGAACGCGCGCGCTTTGGCGTCCAGCGTCTGGCGCAGCGTTTTCAGCGCAGGCAATCCTCGATTGACGATCCCTTCTGCAGCGGCGATGTGCATCGCGGCCGGAAACACATCATTCGATGACTGGCCGCGGTTCACATCGTCGTTTGGATGAATAACACGTTCACCGCCGCGCCCGCCGCCGGAAAGTTCACTGGCGCGGTTTGCAATCACTTCGTTCAGATTCATATTGGTTTGCGTACCTGAACCTGTCTGCCAAACAACCAGTGGAAACTCTTCTGCATGCTGGCCCGCGATGATTTCATCGGCAGCCGCGATGATCACACACGCCTTTTCGTTTGGCAGAACGCCCAGCGCAAGATTCACCGCAGCCGCGGCGCGCTTGACCAGCGCCAGCGCGCGAATCAGTTCAGGCGCTTGTTTCTCGGTCGAAATATTGAAATTCTGCAGCGCGCGCTGCGTTTGCGCGCCCCACAAACGCGTTTCAGGCACGGCGATTGCGCCGAAAGTATCGCGCTCCAGGCGCGTTGCTTCATGGATGGATTCTGTGACAGTCATACGAATTCCTATTCCTAAACGCGGCGGCGGTATGCGTGCGTTCGAGTATCAATCTCAATCTTGTCGCCGATATTGCAGAAGAGCGGCACCTGAATTTCAAACCCGCTCGCCAGTTTGGACGATTTCAGCACCTTGCCCGACGACGTATCGCCTTTGACCGCAGGCTCTGTATAAGCGATTTCGCGCACCAACGCGGTGGGCAATTCAACCGAGATCGCGTTGCCCTGATAGAGCACAAGTTCGCATGCCATCCCATCTTCGAGATAGTGCAGCGCATCGCCGAGAGGGTCTTTTTCCACTTCATAGGGGTTGTATTCGCTATCCATAAATACATACATCGGATCGGCGAAATATGAATAGGTGACTTCCTTGCGTTCAAGGATGACGACCTCAAATTTGTCATCAGCTTTGTAGACGGCTTCCGATGCGGTATCGGCGAGCAAATTGCGCAATTTCATTTTGACGACCGATGCATTGCGGCCGGATTTGTAATACTCGGCTTTTTGCACGACCATCGGCGCGCCGCCGATCATCACGACATTACCAGCGCGCAGTTCCTGAGCGGTTTTCATGGGAAAAGAATATTGAAAGAATGCGCAATATGCAGCGTTTTCAAAACAATTCTTTATTTTATACAAGCCCCCGGCTGCTCAAATACGCTTCATAAGCGCCATGGTAGTCAGTCACTGTGCCGTCAGTATGAATTTCAATCATCCGGCTCGCCAAGCTACTGACGAATTCACGGTCGTGAGACACGAAAATCAGCGTACCGTTAAAGCGTTCGAGCGCGCTTTGCAGCGCTTCGATGGACTCCATATCCATATGGTTGGTCGGCTCGTCCAGCATCAACACATTATGACGGCCCAGCATCAGCGCGCCCCAGATCATCCGCCCTTTTTCGCCGCCGGAGAGCACGCGCACCGATTTTTTCGCTTCATCGCCGGAAAAGAGCAATCGGCCAAGCGTTGCGCGGATGATTTGATCGTCGTCGCCGTCTTGCGCGTAGCGCGCCAGCCAGTCCGTTAAAGAGAGATCGTCTGGAAATGCTTCAGCAGTATCCTGCGGCATCATGCCAACATGCGCGTGTTCCGCCCATTGCACTGTGCCTGCATCAGGCAGCAGATCGCCGCGCAATACACGCAGCAGCGTGGTTTTTCCCGCTCCGTTCTGGCCGATGATGGCGACTTTTTCGCCCGCTTGAATCGCAACATCGAGCCTTTCAAACAGCGTGCGCTGATAAGCTTTTTGAATGCCCTGCGCGTGAACAGCCAAATGGTGCAATTTCTTATCGCACTCAAAACGGATAAACGGATGCTGACGTGAAGACGGCTTGATGTCTTCCACTTTAATTTTTTCGATCTGTTTTAAACGGCTCGTTGCCTGCCGTGCTTTGGATTTATTGGCGGAAAAACGCCGGACGAAGTCCTGCAATTCGCCGATTTTCTCTTTCGCCTTCGCACTCGCGGCCAATTGGCGCGCGCGCGCCTGTGTGCAGGCAAGCATATAGTCGTCGTAATGACCGGGGTAGACTTTCAGCGTGCCGTAGTCGATATCGGCCATATGTGTGCAAACCGCATTCAAAAAATGACGGTCATGCGAAATGATGATCATGGTTGAATCGCGTTGGTTCAATATGTCTTCGAGCCAGCGGATGGTATCGATATCGAGGTTGTTCGTGGGTTCATCGAGCAGCAGTACATCCGGATTTGCAAACAGCGCCTGCGCAAGCAGCACACGCAATTTCCAGCCCGGTGCAACCGCACTCATCAAGCCTTCATGTTGATCGACCGGTATCCCGACGCCGAGCAGCAATTCACCCGCACGCGCAGGCGCGGTATAGCCGTCGTATTCGGCGAACTGCGCCTCCAATTCGGCCGCGCGCATGTAATCTGCATCGCGCGCGTCTGGATGGGCGTAAATCGCATCGCGTTCGGTCATCGCTTGCCACATCTCGCGGTGCCCCATCATCACCACATCGAGCACGCGTGTTGTTTCATAGCCAAACTGATTCTGTTTCAGCATGCCGATGCGTGTTCCTGCATTCATGCTCACTGAACCTGAAGACGGCTCAAGCGCGCCGCCTAGAATTTTCATAAAAGTGGATTTGCCGCATCCATTTGCGCCGATTAAACCGTAGCGATGCCCGTCGCTGAATTTGACCGAAATATTCTCAAACAGGGGTTTCGTCCCGAATTGCATTGTAATTTGGGTGGTGGAAAGCACTTCTCTACGCCTTTACTTCAATGAAGAGTCAGAAAAAAATATTACGAATGAAAAGCAGCGCCGGAATACCGACGAATCTTCGGCCAAGCCAGCTTTATGTAATAGAACATCGACAGGAGGGTGAGCGCCGCGGCTAAATGGATCAGCCATAAACCCCAGCTGTGCGTATTGATCGCAAAATGTTGGAGAAATCCCGGCGGATGCGCGCCGAATGTCAGCGCGCCGTTGAACAACAACATCGGAATGGCAACCATCTGACACACGGTTTTGATTTTGCCGAGCGAGTTCACCGCGATATGCTTGCTCGCGCCGAGCTGCGCCATCCATTCCCGTAGCGCCAGAAGAGTCATTTCACGCCCGACGATCACAAGCGCAACCGCCGCATCGAGCCGCCTCAGTTGCACCAGCATCAGCAGGGCCGCCGTCACCATTAATTTGTCCGCAACCGGGTCAAGAAATGCGCCAAAGGCGGATATCTGATTGAGCCGGCGCGCCAGAAGTCCATCGAAAACGTCCGTGACGGCCGCCAGAATAAAAATCAATGTCGCCCCGGTGTTTTTATAAGTCATCGACCAGACGGTATCGGGCAGATAAAAAACGCCGACAAAAAGCGGAATCAAAATAATTCGCAACCAAGTCAGAAAAGTGGGCAGATTACAAGGCATTGAATACTCTAATCCTCTAGTTCATCCGCTTTCTGGCCGATTTTAGGTTCGGTTCCGCAACAGAGATGATGAATATTTGAGCGGTGCCGAAAAATCAGCAAACTGCTGATCATGATCAACGCAGCCGATATCACATCCGGACCAAATATAAAAATTTGGTAAAGCGGCGCGAATACCGCGGTAACGAGCGCTGCGAGCGATGAATAGCGGAAGAAGAACGCAATGATGCACCAGGTCGCTGCACTGGCGGCGCCGAGCACTGGATGAACGGCGAACAAAATGCCCGCTGCGGTTGAAACGCCGCGACCGCCTCTAAACTGGAAAAAGACCGGCCATAGATGGCCTATGAAGACACCGAGCGCGGCAAGCGCAATGACTTGATCGCCTACTCCGAGCGATGCTCCAAATCGCTTGACTACATATGCAGCGCTCCACACCATCAGCCATCCTTTGCCTGCGTCCCCAATCAAAGTGAGTAAAGCGGCGCGCCGATTGCCGCTGCGCAGTACATTGGTTGCGCCCGGATTTTGAGAGCCGTAACTGCGCGGATCAGCCAAACGCATCGCTTTGCTGACCACGAGCGCAAATGGCGCCGAGCCCACCAGGTAAGCGAATAGGGCAACGCTCAAATAAACACTCATTTACCGAATGACTTTTAAGCGGCCAGCAATGCGCGCAGCACAAAAGGCAGAATCCCCCGATGTCGGTAGTAGTCAATTTCAATGGGCGTATCGATCCTAAGCAGCAACGGGACTTTGACAGAAGCGCCGTCGATGCGGTGAATAATGAGTTCAACATATTGCTGTGGCTGGAGCGCTGTATCCAATCCATCGATATCAAAACTTTCTTCACCGGACAAATCAAGCGTCTGCACGCTATCGTCCGCTGTAAATTGCAACGGCAATACGCCCATGCCGACCAGGTTCGAGCGATGGATGCGCTCAAAGCTGCGCGCGATCACCGCTTTGACGCCCAGCAATTGCGTTCCTTTGGCCGCCCAGTCGCGCGATGAGCCGGTGCCATATTCTTCTCCCGCAAATACAAGGGTCGGCACGCCTTCCTGGATATAACGCATCGCGGCATCGTAAATGAACATCTGCTCGCCGCTCGGCTGGTGAATCGTGATTCCGCCTTCGACGCGCGCGCCATCCGCTTTGGGCGGCACCATCAGATTCTTAATCCTAATGTTGGCGAAGGTCCCGCGCATCATCACTTCATGATTGCCGCGCCGCGCGCCATAGCTATTGAAATCGGCTTTCTGAACGCCGTTTTCCTTTAACCACTGGCCAGCCGCAGATGTTTCGCTAATCGACCCGGCGGGACTGATATGGTCGGTCGTGACTGAATCCCCAAAGATGCCGAGCGCGCGCGCGCTGCGAATCGGCGGCACGCGATCCGCAGGCTGCATGCTGAACGCTGAGAAAAAGGGCGGCTGCGCAATATAGGTCGACTTCGGCCAGTGATACACTTGACCTTGCGCGCCTTCAATCGTGCTCCACAGGTCGCCGGGGCGAGTGAGCTGCGCGTAATTATTACGGAAGACTTCGCCGTCGAGCGCATATTTCATCAACTGATGAATTTCGTCACTGGACGGCCAGATCTCGCTGAGATAAACCTCGCGCGCTGCACCGTTTGCGCCTATGCCGCGACCCAGCGGCTCGGTCATTAAATCACGCATTACCGTTCCGGCAATCGCATAGGCGACCACCAGCGGCGGCGAGGCCAGAAAATTCGCGCGAATGTTCGGATGAATGCGCGCTTCAAAATTGCGGTTGCCCGATAAGACGGCGGCAGCGATGATGTCGTTCTGGATAATCGCTTCATTGAGTTCAGGCGATAAATCGCCGGAATTGCCAATGCACGTGGTGCAACCGTATCCGGCGAGCGCGAAGCCCAGTTGTTCAAGGTAGGGCAGCAATCCTGCCGCTTTTAAATATTCGGTGACGACGCGCGAGCCGGGGGCAAGCGAGGTTTTAATATGCGGCGCGACGCTTAACCCCGCGTTCACGGCTTTTTTTGCCAGCAGGCCCGCCGCGAGTATCACGCCTGGGTTTGAAGTATTCGTGCATGAAGTAATCGCCGCAATCAGCACATCGCCATGCCGGACTTCGATGCCATCGCTGCTTTGATATCTTTGTTCGAGCGCCTCTGGTTTTTTCGCAAAACCGTTTTTGCTGACTTCCTGGCTAAACAGTTCGGAGAAGGCGGTCTTCACGCATCCGAGATCAATCCGGTCTTGCGGCCGTTTCGGCCCCGCAAGGGAAGGCGAAACGGTCGTCAAATCGAGCGTGATGACTTTGGTATAGTCGATTTGACCTGCTCTAGGCATGCCGTATAACCGCTGCACATGCAGATAGTTGCGCAGCGCAGTGATGGTTTCGTCAGTGCGGCCGGTGCCTTTGAAATATTCGAGCGTTTGATCGTCGGCCGGGAAAAAGCCCATCGTTGCGCCGTATTCAGGCGCCATATTGCTGAGGGTGGCGCGATCCGGCACCGCAATAGATTGCGCGCCGTCGCCAAAAAATTCGACGAATTTGCCAACCACCTTCTCGCGGCGCAACATTTCAGTCACTGTGAGCACCAGATCGGTCGCGGTGACGCCTTCGCGCAATTGACCCTTCAACTCGAAGCCAATCACGTCTGGCGTTAAAAAGTAGATCGGCTGACCGAGCATGCCCGCTTCCGCTTCAATCCCGCCGACGCCCCAGCCGACAACGCCGAGGCCGTTGATCATTGTGGTATGGCTGTCGGTGCCGACCAGTGTATCTGGATAGTAGATACAGTCAGCCGATGCGGATGAATCCGTTTTCTTCCGATGCAATCCGCGCGCCAGATATTCAAGGTTAACTTGATGAACGATGCCAACGCCAGGCGGCACCACGCGGAACGTATCGAAGGCTTGCATGCCCCATTTCATAAATTGATAGCGTTCCTGATTGCGCTGAAATTCGAGTTTCATATTCAAATCGAGCGCATCGGGCCTGCGGAAATAATCTACCTGCACCGAATGATCAACGACGAGATCAACCGGCACGAGCGGCTCGATGGATTTCGGGTTTTGACCCATCTGTTGGGCAACGTCGCGCATCGCGGCTAAATCAGCGAGCAACGGCACGCCGGTGAAATCCTGTAACACGATGCGCGCCACAATAAATGGGATTTCATCGTTGCGCGCAGCAACGGGTTGCCAGTGCGCGAGATTCTTGACGTGTGTTTCGGTGATTTTGGTCCCGTCGTAATTGCGTAGCACCGATTCGAGGATGATGCGAATTGAGACCGGCAGCCGTTCAATTGCGACGCCAAGCGTCGCGCCAAGTTGCGGCAATGAGTAAAACAGGCCCTTTCCTGCACCGTGATCGAATGTTTGAAGGGTGTGATAGAGATGATGAGGATGTGTCATAGTAGGTATGAGGATTGTCCGGTGAATAAAGAATCATCAACGCTTTACGTTTGCGCAGAAGGCGGGTTTATCGGCGCAGATGCACAGGCCGATCAAGCGCAGAAGATGCGCCTTCGACAATGCCGGATGATTCGGATTCTTCCGTAAACAGGGCTGGCATGGGTTTGGGGTTGACATCCGCCGCCGCCATCTCCACTGTTTTGCATTCGTCGACAAGACGGGAGCGTGCGCCATGATCGTTGAACAGCATCGCTTTGAAGGGCAGCACGACCAAGTCCAAGCCGCTGGCTGAATCCTGAAAACGCTCGGCGCCGGTTGTGGTCGGCACGCGCGGCAAGAGGTAATTCTTGCCGAACCAGTATAAAGTGAGCGCCGGATCGCTTTTAAAATCGCCGCTGAGCCAGAACGCCTGATTCTGTTCACAATTCCACTGAACGGCGTTTTTGTCTAGAGGCGGGCTGTTGAGCGCCACACTTTTACTTTGGCTTTTTTTATAGTCGATGTGGCGCGATGGCGCGGATGGCTTCTTTGGATTGGTTGCGTCCGCGGCGGAGGAAGACAGAACAGTGAATACAAGCGCTGCAGTTAATAAAGGTTTATTCATGGACGTCTCCAATACTAGAAATTCATGACCGGCCAGTCTGCAATTCGCTCAACAAGGGTTCAATCGCGGCGCGTTCATCGAGCAACTCCTGCGCAGTCGTATCCATCCGCGCGCGCGAAAACGCATCGATCTCAAGGCCTGGCACGCGTGTGAATCTGCCCTGTTCCGTCGTCACCGGGCACCCATAGATGATGTCCTGCGCAATCCCGTATGAGCCGTCCGAGACGATTCCCATCGTGACCCAGCGCCCTTGACTGCCGAGCATCCAATCGCGCATATGATCCAGCGCCGCCTGTGCGGCGGACGCCGCCGATGACAACCCGCGCGCGTTGATAATCGCCGCGCCGCGCTGAGCGACGGTCGGAATAAACACATCGCGCAGCCATCTTTCGTCCTGAATGCTGTGCTGCACGGGCGCGCCGCGAACCGTTGCAAAGCGGAGATCTGGATACATCGACGAGGAATGATTGCCCCAGACAATCAGTTTTTCAATCGCGGCCACTGATTCACCCAGCTTCGCCGCCAGCTGCGCGCAGGCCCGGTTGTGATCCAGACGCAGCATCGCGGTGAAGTTCTCGCGCGGCAAATCCGGCGCGGACCGCATCGCAATATAAGCATTCGTATTGGCCGGGTTGCCGACCACGAGCACTTTGACGTCACGGCGCGCCGCTTCGTTGAGTGCACCTCCTTGCGTTTTAAAAACGCCAGCATTCGCATGCAGTAAATCGCGACGTTCCATTCCTTTTGAGCGCGGCCGCGCACCCACTAGAAAAGCGGCATCGACCTCTTTAAAAGCGGTTTTGGGATCATCGGTCACGACGATCTCTTGCAGCAGTTCAAACGCGCAGTCTTCCAGCTCCATCACGACCCCTTTGAGGGCGGATTGCGCCTGTGGCAGCTCAAGCAATTGCAGAATAACCGGTTGTTCCTTGCCAAGCAGGTCGCCATTCGCGAGCCGGAACAGGAGGGAATAAGCGATTTGACCGGCGGCGCCGGTGACAGCAATACGGATGGGAGATTGAACCATTGGAATATCGTGCACAGAAGCGGGGGTGATTACGATCTAGATAGAAGTCATTTCAGAAATGACTTCTATAAAGCAGGGCTGAGATCATTGATATCCTCGATGCGCAGCATCCGAATATCACGCACGCTGCTTTTAAACCAGGGATAGGCTTTGCTTAATACCTGTGCGGCCAGCACGCACTTCACCGCATTCATATGTTCATCGCCGAAGTACACACTTCCCTGTTGCCATGTAAAACCCAGCGGTATGAGTTCTTTCTTGATATCACCGTAGGCGTTCTGCCATGAATCATTGGGGTATTGTTGTTTCAGTTGCTCAGTGTCTAGATCGAACGAGATTGCGTACATCGACCCTCCTAAAAAGCGATTAAATTGGACCATGTCATTCATTGCTCATTCTAAAATACAATCGGCCTGCTTGTGCATTTCATCGTGATTTCAGAATTGTCCATTCCATTCCATTCCATTTTTTCCATGACAATGAAAAAAATCCGATCTCCCGCGCGCAAAAGCGTCAGAATCGTGATAGGCATTGGATTGGCCGCGGCGCTGGTGATCGTTCTATCCCGCTGCGTGTTCAGCAAAAAAGCGCCGGAATATTTGACCGCGCCGGTGGTGCGCGCGGAGATTGAAGATACCGTACAGGCCATCGGCACGTTACGCGCTTTTACACAAGTGGATGTAGGCGCTCGGGTAACGGGTCAAGTGCAGACGCTTCGCGTTCAACTGGGCGATTTCGTAAAAAAAGGGCAGCCGCTGGCTGAAATTGATCCGGTTCTGGCGAAAAACGCGCTCCAGCAAGCGCAGTTGAATGCGCAAGAAAGCGCGGCAAGAGAGCGCGCCGCAGCGGCGCAGCTTCAACAGGCGGAACTGAATAGGCGGCGGCAGCGGCAAATGCTCGCCGCGGATGCCGCTTCGCGTCAGGATGCAGAGAGCGCTGAAGCAGCGCTTAAGGTGAAACAAGCCGAGTTAGCTGCGCTGAGCGCGCAAGTGAAGCGGATGCGCGTTGAGGTTGAAACGGCGCGCGCGAATCTGGATTACACGCATATTACAGCGCCTATCGATGGCGAAGTGATCTCTATCGTGACTCAGGAAGGGCAAATGGTGGTGGCGCAGCAGCAAGCGCCGGTCATGATGAAGCTCGCTGACCTCAACACGATGACCATTGAAGCCCGGATACCGGAAGCGGATGTCGTTCGCGTCCATCCCGGTCAAGAGGTGTATTTCACGATTCTGGGCGCGCCCGACCAACGCTATTACAGTCAGCTCAGAGCGATTGAACCGGCGCCGCCGGATAATCAGGGGCAAACGCAGGCCGTGTTTTATAACGCGCTGTTTGAGGCGCCGAATCCGCAGCGCGTATTGCGCGTCGGCATGACGGCGCAGGTGAGCATTGTGCTCGATAAAGCGCGGGCTGCATTGACGATTCCTGTATCCGCGCTGGGCGAGCCGGATAAAGACGGCCGCGCGCGCGTGCGCGTATTGAGCGCGGATGGCGCTGTGCACACGCGCGCTGCACGCACCGGCATCAATAATCGCGTTCAGGTGCAAATTTTGTCCGGCCTGAAGGAAGGCGAGCGCGTCATTCTTGGGGATTCGTCTGAGACGCAGGAGAAAGCGCGCCGGTCGGGGCCTAGAATAGTCCCCATGTAATCGCATCTATATTCAGCATATCGCTGATCCGGCGGCGAGGTATAAATGCAACAGGCACTGCTTGAACTGGTGAATATCACGCGCCGCTTTGCAGCTGGCGATAAAGACGTGGTGGTGCTGAACGACATCACGCTGACAATTGGCGCGAGCGAGTTTGTCGCAGTCATGGGCGCTTCAGGCTCAGGCAAATCGACGCTGATGAATGTTCTGGGTTGCCTCGATCAACCCAGTTCAGGCCATTATCGAATTGGCGGGCGGGAAACCGCAGCGCTCGATCCGGATGAACTAGCGCGCTTGCGCCGCGCGCGCTTCGGCTTTATTTTTCAGCGCTACCATCTGCTGCCGCATTTGACCGCGGCCGGCAACGTTGAAGTCCCCGCGATCTATGCCGATACCGCGCATGCGGCGCGGCAGCCGCGCGCATTTGAATTGCTGCGGCGTTTGGGCTTAGCAGAGCGCGCACATTACCGGCCGGCGCAGCTTTCGGGCGGACAGCAGCAGCGCGTCAGTATCGCGCGTGCGTTGATGAACGGCGGCGAAATCATTCTGGCGGATGAACCCACCGGCGCGCTCGACAGCACAAGCGGGCGGGAAGTGATGAATATCCTGCATGAACTCAACGCAAATGGCCATACCATTATCCTGGTGACCCATGACCCACAGATCGCGGCGCACGCGCAACGCATCATTGAAATCAAAGACGGCAGAGTCGTGCGCGACCAGGCGCAGCCGGCAGCTGCGCAGCACGCTGCCACAGCGCTAAAGACAACGCGCGCGCGCGTTTCATCGAACCCTCAAACAAATACGCCGCAAAAAACTGTCCGCGCAACATCTGCGCGCTTAAGCCGCTTTAGCGAAGCGTTCAAAATGGCCGCTGCCGCGCTGCGCGCGCACCGGCTGCGGACTTTTCTGACCATGCTTGGCATCATCATCGGCATTACTTCGGTCGTCTCTATCGTTGCGCTTGGCGCGGGCGCGAAGCAGCGCATGCAAGAGGTGATTCAGGCACTGGGGCCGAATACCCTTTCTATTTTTCCAGGCCGCGACCGCGGCGAGCGCCATTGGCTGGGCAATAATCAAACGCTCGTGCCGGCGGATCTCGATGCGCTGCGCGCGCAGCCGTATGTCGATAGCGTGACACCGGAAACAGGCCAGATGGGACTGGTGCGTTATCGTGACCTGGATGTGAATGCCATCGTCGCCGGCGTCGGGGAAGATTTTTTCCGGGTTCGGAATCTGAAGCTCGCGCAAGGCATTGCGTTCGGACGCGAGGATATTCGGCAACAGGCGCAGGTGGCAGTGATCGATCAAAATACCCGGCGGAAACTGTTCAGTGATATGTCCAATCCGCTCGGCCAAATCATTCTGATCGGCCCGGTGCCGTGCACCGTGATTGGCATTACCCAACCGAAGAAAGATGTCTTCGGCGATCCGCAGAATCTGCAGATTTGGATGCCGTATAGCACGGCCAACAGCAAACTTTTCGGTCAATCGTATTTCGGCCGGGTCACTGTGCGTTTGCGCGCCGGGCAATCCAGTGAGAGCGCCGAGCAGAGTATCGGAAAATTGCTCACCCAACGGCATGGCGACAAGGACTTTTTTATTTTCAATATGGATAGCATGCTGAAGGCCGGGCAGCAGCAAAATCGGCTGATGGCACTTTTTCTATCGTCGATTGCGGTGATTTCCCTGGTTGTCGGCGGGATTGGCGTGATGAATATTATGCTCGTCTCAGTCACCGAGCGCACGCGTGAAATTGGAATCCGGATGGCGGTCGGCGCGCGGCGGTCAGACATTCTGCAGCAATTTCTGGTCGAGGCGGTGGTTGTATGCTTAAGCGGCGGACTCATCGGCATTCTGCTCTCATTTGGCATTGGCGCCGTCTTCTCGGCGTTGGCTGAGCAAATGAAGATGATTTTTTCAATTGATTCCATTATCACGGCGGTATTGTGTTCAACACTGATTGGCCTCGTATTCGGCTTTATGCCGGCGCGCAATGCGGCGCGGTTAAATCCGGTCGATGCGCTAGCGCGCGATTGAGGCAATGCACATGCGCCGGCCCGCCCCTGTTTTGATCGCGCTGATGCTGTTGGCTGGCTGCGCGCGCGCGCGTTGGACGCCGCCGTCCGTGGAGGTGCCGACCCACTGGTCCACGCCGGCTGACAACAAGGCGATGGCGGAGCAAACGCCACAGGCAGCATGGTGGACAAATTTCAACGATCCGCATTTAAATGCGCTGATCGATGAAGCGCTTAAAGTGAATAGCGATCTGGCGGCCGCGGTGATTCGCGTGCAGCGCGCGCGGTTAGAGGCCGGCTTGGCCAATACCACTCTGACTCCGGATATCAGTGCGGGCGCAGATCTGCGTGGATCGCGCCATTTGGACGCACACGCTACCACGCGTTCAGCCGATGTCAACGGTTCGCTGCGTTATGAACTGGATCTCTGGGGGAAACGGGCCCATCAGCGCGCGGCGGCTGCTTGGGAAGCGCACGCCGCTGAGGCGGACCGCGCGCAAACAGCGCTGGATCTGATTGGCACGGCTGCGGAGTTATATTGGAAGCTGATCCTTTTAAACGAACAGATCATCGACAGCGAAGCGGATCTGAAGCAAACCCGACAAATACTCGATTTAGTCAATGCGCGGTATGCGGCGGGCGCACTCTCAGGACTGGATCGTGTGCAGGCTGAGCAAAATGTATCGAATCAACGGCTCGCGTTGAGCCGGCTGTATCAGCAGCGCGTTGAAGCGCGCCATGCGCTGGCGGTGTTGTTGAACCGTCCGCCTTCATACGCTTTTGAAGCGCCTGAGCGTTTGCCTGCCACGCCGCTGCCCGAGATTGAGGCCGGCATACCGGCGCAGGCGCTCAAGCGTCGGCCGGATCTGAAGGCGGCTGAATTGCGCTTACGCAAGTTGTTTGCGGATATTGAACAGACGCGCGCCAGTTTTTATCCAAGTTTTACATTGACGGGCAGCCTCGGCAGCGCCAGCGAAATGTTGCTACGCGTGTTGCAGAATCCGGTCGCAACGCTCGGGATTGGCTTGACATTGCCGTTTATTCAGTGGAACACGATGCAGTTAAAAATTAAAGTATCGAAAAGCCAGTATGAAGAAGCCTTCGCCCATTTCCGCAAGAAACTCTATACTGCATTGGCTGAAGTCGAAGATGCTTTGTCCAAGCGCGCGCAATTGATCGAAGAAGCGGCGCGCCAAGCGCAGATCGTGTTTCAAGCCGAGCAAGCTGAACAGCAGACCCATGCGCGATTTAACGCCGGCGCAACCGATATTCAGCGTTGGCTGGAAGCGCAGGGCGAGCTGCGCAGCGCGCGCGCGGCGCTTAAACAGAACCGTTTGGACCAACTCAATAACCGGATGGAGCTCTATCAAGCGCTCGGCGGCGGATAAAATGGCGATCAGCAATCTAGTTGATCCTAAATTCGATTTTTCTTTTGCCTTGCTTTCGTCGGCTTCGGCTTGCTTCACAAATCCAATGATTTAGTCTTCTGTAAATCGATTTCCTTTCATGTCCGTCATCCATTCCATTTCTTATAGTTCGATGGATTTAGCTAACTTCCCCTTGGTGCGGTTTAAGGGGAGCAGGTCATTTAAATATGGAACAGGTTCGTAAACCCAGCGAGCGCCTTTTTCAGTGAGATGACTACTTTCGCGAGCGCATCGCTGCGCCGCGCAAGCCGCTGAAAAACGCGCTAGCTGACGCAATGTAATCTGTTCATTGCGTGCGTGGTGTCGCCTGTCACAATATGAGGCAATATGGAAAGTGCGCGGCGGATTGCATCGTTGATAAGCGCCTGCTCTTTAGGACGCGGCGGCTTGAGCACAAACCGGGTAACCCCAATTTGGGCCTCTTTTGATGAGGAATCACGCGGATGGCCGATACCGATACGAAGCCGCCAATAATCTGGCGACGAAAGATGCAGAGTAATGTCTTTTAACCCATTATGTCCGCCGCTTCCGCCGCCTTGCTTGAGTTTGGCCGTGCCAGGCGGAAGATCAAGTTCATCATGCACAATCAAAATTTCATCCGGCGAGATGTCGTAAAAGCGCGCGACCGCATGCACGGATCGTCCGGAACGGTTCATAAAAGTCTGAGGTTGCAATAATCGCAGACTCAGGCCATGAAACCTGGCATGCGCGACATAGCCGTGAAAACGCGCTTCTGAGCGTAATGCGCCGCCTGCTTCGCTTGCGATTGCATCGATTACCCAGAAACCGATGTTATGGCGCGTCGCTGCATATTCCGCGCCTGGATTGCCGAGGCCGGCAATGAGCTTAATCATTTACATTTGCTGAGCGGGCTACGGTATGCAGCTCAGCCAGCTGTTTCTATAGCTTCTATGAAGCGGCAGGCGCTTCATTGCCTTCACTGCTGGTATCCTCCGCGCCGGTCTCTTCAGAGGGAACGGTTGCGGACAAGATCACAGGATTTTCTTGGAGCAGATAGAGGGCAAGCTCAACATGAGGCGGCAGCGATACGTCTTTGGCGTGCAGGGATTGGCCTGCGTTGAGATCCGACAAATCCACTTCGATAAATTCAGGTAAATGTGCAGGCAAGCAGACGATTTCGAGCTCGGTCATCACGTGAGTAATGATTGCGCCGCCTAATTTGACTGCCTTCGATGTTTCCTGATTCAGATAGTGCAGCGGCACTTTTTTATGAATTTTCTTCTCTGCTTCGATGCGCTGGAAGTCGACATGGAGCACCATCGGTTTGAACGGATGGCGTTGGATATCACGCAATAGCACCTGTTGCGATGTGCCGTCTAATTCAAGATCGAGAATTGAAGCGTGGAACGCCTCTTTTTCCAGCGCATGAAAGAGCGCATTATGATCTAATTCGACCATTTGCGGCGCGATGCCTGCGCCGTAAATAATGCCGGGCGCCTTTCCGCTCCGGCGCAGGCGGCGGCTCGCCCCCGTACCCTGCTGACTGCGCAATTGCGCGACGATTTTCATTACACTCTCCTATTTAATTGCCCGAGACCGGGCAATACATCAACTCTCTGCAAATAATGACATCAACGATCCGCCGCACCAAATGCGTGAAAATGTTTCAGCAAACAGCGCGGCGCTCGATAGTTGATGAATTTTTTGGCAACTGCGCATATTTTCGCGCAGCGCAATCGTATCGGTGACAATCAACTCGTCCAGTTCCGAAGCAGTGATACGGTTGATCGCATCTGCGGATAATACTGGATGCGTGGCAAAAGCAAACACCCGCCGCGCGCCGCGCTGCTTTAAAACATGCGCTGCTTTGCACAGCGTTCCCGCCGTATCGACGATATCATCCATGATGACGCAGGTGCGGTCGTCAACCTCCCCAATCACATTCATCACTTCGGCGATATTCGCTTTAGGACGCCGTTTGTCGATAATCGCAAGGTCAATGCCCAGTTGTTTCGCAAGCGCGCGCGCACGCACGACGCCGCCCACATCGGGGGAGACGACCAGCAAATTTTCATAATTTTGGGTGCGCAGATGGCTCAGTAAAAGAGGCGTCGCATAGATGTTGTCCACCGGAATATCGAAGAAGCCCTGAATTTGATCAGAGTGCAAATCCATGGTGACAATCCGGTCCACGCCGGCAATCTGTAGCATATTGGCAACCACTTTAGCGGAGATCGCGACGCGCGCAGAACGCGGCCGCCGATCCTGGCGCGCGTAACCGAAATAGGGTATGGCCGCAGTGATGCGGCCCGCCGATGCGCGCTTTAATGCATCGACCATAATGATCAACTCCATCAGATAGTCGTTTGCCGGCGCGTTGGTGGACTGTAGAACAAAGACTTCTTTGCCGCGCACGTTCTCTTGAATTTCGACATGCACCTCGCCGTCGGAAAAGCGGTTGACAACGGCTTTGCCGAGCGAGAGACTGAGGATTTCAACTACAGACTGGGCAAGCTCAGGATTAGCATTACCCGTGAATACCATCAGGCGATTGTGATTCATGACAGTCTCAAGACTGCTAAGTTTGAGATATAGATAGAAAAATGAGTTTTGGCAGGGGAGGAAGGATTCGAACCTTCGAATGCCGGAATCAAAATCCGGTGCCTTAACCGCTTGGCGACTCCCCTGAATTTTGAACGCGCTCGTCAGGACGTGTTTGAGAAAGAAAATAAAGGGTGCATCGCCAAGCTTGATGCCACGATGCTGCGCATTCCTTGCGGTAGTCTGGATTGTGCAGCGTACGCCTGCGCTTTATCTTTAAAGGCCGCGAACACGCTCGACCCCGTTCCCGTCATCCGCGCTGGCGCGATATGCCTAAACCAGGCAAGGAGATGCACGACTTGCACATATTTTTGCGCGACAAGCGGCTGCATATCATTGCGTCCAAAACCCTCCGGCCAAAGCGGATCGCATTGCCTCTCAGTAAAATCCGCAATTCTGATGATTTTCGTATGACGTGTCAATTCTGGCGCTGCGAAAATTTCGGCGGTTGTCACCTGCACATCCGGCGTGACGATCAGGAAATAACGGTTTGGAAGATCGATGGCGTGCAAACGTTCGCCAATGCCTTCGGCAAAGGCATTGCGGCCAAACACGAAAAACGGCACGTCCGCGCCTAGCGATAACGCGAGATGTTGCAATTGCGCGCGTGGCAAATTAAGTCTCCAAAGCCGGTTCAGCGCGAGCAGCACACCGGCGGCATCTGAACTGCCGCCGCCTAATCCGGCGCCGATCGGCACACGCTTGTCGATGCCGATCTCGACGCCGAGCGGGCAGCGCGTCTGCGCCTGCAGCAAGCGCGCCGCGCGCATGCTCAAGTCATTTTCCTCCGGCACATCCGGAGAAGCGGTTGTGCGCCGAATCACGGCATCATCGCGTACTCTGAAATGCAGCGTATCGCCATAATCCAGCAATTGGAAGACCGTTTGAATGGTGTGATAACCGTCTGGCCGTCGGCCTGTAATATGCAGGAACAGGTTCAATTTTGCAGGCGCTAAGCAAGATAGATGCGGTCGGTCGTCACTGAGCATAAAGGTTCACGATCCAGCCTGAACGCTCTTAAACGGAGTGGCTGCGGCTGTAAGCGCACAGCGCATGGCTTGAATCGCTGCGCGATAGTCGGGTTGCTTGAAAATCGCTGAACCGGCAACAAAAGTATCGGCCCCTGCCATCGCGATGGCGGCGATATTGTCTGCGTTGACGCCGCCATCGACCTCCAGGCGGATTTCCCGCCCGGTGTGTTGGGTATACGCATCGATGCGCGCGCGCGCCGCGCGCAGTTTATTCAGCGCCTCTGGAATGAACGCTTGGCCGCCGAAGCCGGGATTGACTGACATCATCAAAATCAAATCAAGCCGTTCCATCACATGGTTCAGAATGTGGAGCGGAGTCGCCGGATTAAAGGCCAGGCCCGCTTCACATCCGTGCGCGCGGATCAGCGCGAGCGTGCGGTCGATATGATCCGAGGCTTCAGGATGAAAACTAATGATATGGGCGCCTGCTTTGGCGAATTCAATCGCGATTTGATCCACTGGACGCACCATTAAATGGATATCGAGCGGTATATCTAAATGTTCACGCTCTAAATGTTGACGCAGCGCAGCGCACACTATCGGGCCGACGGTTAGATTCGGCACATAGTGATTATCCATCACGTCAAAATGGATCCAGTCCGCGCCCGCGTCTGCGACTTGACACACTTCTTCGCCCAAGCGGGCAAAATCAGCAGACAAAATACTCGCGGCGATGCGGTAGCGCGTCATAATACAATCTTGTCATTTCTCTACGATGGTCAATCAGCCGTCTCTCGTTTGTTATCAAAGAAAGCTTATGAAAATCCGTCTTCGTCGCACTTCATTTCATATTGCAGTGCTCTCAACTATAACCATGATAAGCCTTGCTGTTTCAGGGTGCAGTCTGCCCAATACAAAGCAGATTGACTACAAAAGCACAGAAAAATCGAACGTATCCGCGCTGGAAATACCGCCTGATATTGTATCCGTGCCGGAAAATCCGGTTGAAGTCTCTGATCGTGTGCTGGCGCCTGTTCCTGGCATGCGTATCGAGCGTGCGGATGATGCACCTTGGCTGGTGGTAGATCATAAAACGCTTGAGCAACTTTGGCCTCAAGTGCGCGAATTCTGGCAGGCGCAGGGCTTTAAGCTGCCGGTGGATAATCTCGCGCGCGGTGTTCTTGAAACGGACTGGAAGATATCTCGTGCCCATCTTAACCAAGGCGCGATCCGCAATGCATTGTCGAAAGTAGAGCGGCTTGGCAACGCCTATGTGGCCTCTGAAAAGAATAAATACCGCACCCGGCTTCTTGCCAAGCCGGATGGCCGGACTTGGATATCGATTCATCATCAGAGCCAGCATGAGATGCTCACAGGAATCACAAAAGAGACGACACAATGGCAGCCCGCACCCAATAATCCGAGTCTGGAAGCGGAATATTTGCAGCGTTTGATGTATGCGTTAGCAGGCGAGAATATGCCCAAAACGTTGGCAGATGAAAGCACACTCAAAGAAAAATCGCAGCCTAGGGAGCGCCAGGCAACGGTGCCTTCCGCACCGGCTTTAGAGTCTATACGCCAAAGTCCAGAAATGCCGGAGAATGCCCCTGCACAACTTAAATTGAATGCTTCATTTGATCAAGTCTGGATGCAAACGGGCTTAGCGTTAGAGCGCGCAAACTTAACTATCGCTGAGCGCGACCGTATGCAAGGCATTTATATTCTGCGTTATTATGTAGCGCCTTCTAAGGCTCGGCAGGCTAAGCGAACCAGCGTGTGGCGCCGGATGTTCCCAAAAAAAGAAGACAAACAGGCGCAGCGGTATAGGCTGAAAGTCCAAGCGTTAGATTCCGGCACCACGCAGATTTTTGTCGCGCATGAACCGGGAAACGCAGATACGTCAGTGCCTGCGCGGCATATTTTGCAACTGCTGGCGCAGCAATTGCGTTAGCGCATTTTTATCGAAACCTTCGATTTTCAGCGGCTTGCGCTAAGCCGCTTCGCACTCGCTCCTTATGCAATCTCGCTGAAAAAAGCGTTAAGCGGGTGCATGCGCTACCGCGATTTCCCGATAACGCTCCGAACCGCCTGCTTTTTTGGGGATTTCAATCCAAAGCATGCCTTTTTTAAAAGTGGCGTTCACCTTTTCAGTATCGGCCGATTCCGGTAGCGGTATATTGCGCTGATAGGAACCATAGGCGATCTCACGCATCGCGTAGTTTTGGCCTTTATCTTTCTGGGAAACCGTTTTTTCGCCTTTGATCGTGAGCACGTGGTCGCTGATTGAAATTTTCAAGTCTTCAGGGCCCATACCTGGCACTTCCGCTTCTACTTTGAGCATATCTTGAGTATCAATGATATCCACGCAGGGATGAATCATCAGATTTTCCCAATCTCCAAAAGAAGCGGAAGAACGTTCAAAATCGCGATAGAAGTCTTCCATCATCCGTTCAAAGGCCGTGTCAAACGGCGAAAATAAATTTCGGCGGACCTGAACGGGAAGGGGCAGTGACCGTCCCCAATGCGTCAAAGGATTTTTCATGATGAATATCTCCGGAAAGTGATGCGCATAAATCTCAAATCAGTCGTAATAATTTATAGAATATTCCAATCTGATATTCAACACATTGATATAGATCAAAGTGAATTGGATCTATCTAAATATTAGAAAATTAAACGGGTTGTTGATTAAAATTTAGAGTGCGCATGAACAATGTAATGTAGCGCAGACAGTTTATTAAGTTTAATCATCATCCGGAATTTGCGAGGCTGATATTCATGCTCGGGAAACCCAAGGCCGCGGTCAGAAAACATGTTTCATGCAGCGATTGTGCAGTCAATCGCATTTGCATGTTCAAAGGCGGTGCGAGGCCGGAGGCTAGAGTCCTCGATCTGATTATTGAAGAAGAGTTGTTCCTGGAAAAAGGCTGTGTGGTCTGCGATTCGAGCGGGCCTGCGCGTAATTTATATGCTGTACGCGCCGGCACACTGAAGGAATGCACGGTTGATCGAGCCGGCAAGGAAAGAGTGATTGATTTCTATTTTCCAGGCGAGATCGTCGGTCTGGATGCGCTGAGCCAGCGTATTTATCACTATGCCACGATCTCAATTGAGAAAAGCACCGTGTGCCGAATACCGTTCGACAGTCTGCTTGAGCGGATCAAACACATTCCAGGGCTGCCCCAGCAGCTTCTCAATCTGATGAGCAGACAATTGTTCAATCGCACTTTGCTGAATCATTTTCAATCCGCGGAGCAGCAATTGGCGGCTTTTCTAGTCGCGTTATCGCAACGTTTCGCGCAACCTGGACGATTGGGCGCTTCTTACCGGCTCAGTATGTCCCGCCACGATATTGCCGGTTATCTGCAACTCACGACAGAAACTGTCAGCCGTGTTTTTACCCGTTTTAGACGGCAGGGGCTGATTACAGTCAATAAAAAATACATTGTGATTAATAAACCCGCAGAATTGGCAGAGCTGGCCGCTTGAGCGCTGGCAGTGAGCCATCATTTCTTGATCCAGATCAATGCTTCGCCTGAGGAAGCATTCCATACTACCCAAATAAAAATCGTTTATGAAATAACTTCTAGAAAAAAAGAATTGAAAAGGAGGATAGGGATGAAAAAGAGCGAGCAACTCTATGCGGATGTGATGGAAAAACTCGAATTCGAACCCAGCGTCGATGCGTCCGATATCACGATCCGGGTCGATGGTGAGGTCGTCACCTTAGGCGGTGAAGTCGGCAGTCTATTCGAGAAACATGCGGCCGAGCGGGCGGTGCAAAGTGTCTCCGGCGTGAAAGGCATTGCCAATGAACTCAAAATCAAGCTCACGCCCGAGTGGCAGCGGTCTGATACAGACATCGCCAACGCCGCGCTGAATGCGCTGAAGTGGAATAGCGCGGTGCCTAGAGACCGGGTTCAAGTCAGTGTTGAAGACGGATACGTCACCTTAAGCGGTACGGTGGATTGGTGGTACCAGAGCGAAGCAGCGGCGAAAGCCGTTCAATGGCTCTCCGGCGTCAAAAATATTGTGAATCACATCACTTTACAAAGCCATATCTTGCCGCGCGATGTTCAATCCCAGATCCATCGGGAATTTCATCGGCATGCGCAACTAGATGCCGACCGGATTCAAGTGGAAGTGTCAGGCAGCCATGTCGCGCTCAAAGGCGAGGTGCGTTCCTGGTTTGAGCTGGAAGAAGCCAGCCACAGCGCCTGGTCGGTGCCGGGCGTGACGCAGGTCGATAATCAGTTGGTGATCCGCTATACCGCTTAAAAACGGTCAAACACGATTTTTATTTAGAACACGTTAAAGGAAGAAATCTAGGGAGAGCCGGATGATGATTCATGAAGTGTGCCAAATGATGCTTGACGATATCAGTAAAAAACAGGTCGCAACTCTTTCTGGTGAGGATTCCATTCAAAAGGCAGCGCAGAAAATGCGTGACAAGAATGTCGGTAGTATTGTGGTCATGGATGCGCAGCAACATCCGGTCGGTATAGTCACAGATCGGGACATTGTGGTTCAGGTGGTGGCGGAAGGTGTGGGCCCATCGGGCCAGACGGTCGCCGATATTATGAGCCAGAATTTATTGATTCTGCGCACTTCAAACTCATTACAGGAAGCGGTGCGCAGCATGGATGAAAAATGCGTGCGGCGCGCGCCGGTGGTGGACGAGCACGGCGCTTTATACGGCCTTGTATCGCTGGATGACCTGCTGATTCTATTGAGTCAATGCTTAAGTAAATGCGCTGAATTAATCAAAAAACAAACAAAGTGCGAGAGCACGGAAACGGAATGTTGTGCATAAACGGATGTTGGAGGTTTGGGCGGCCAAAGGTAAAATGATGTAATTTTATTCATTTTACACCTTGGCTCCGCCCATGATGAATCGAATCAACCGGCACACTGTATTAAGCGTCCATCATTGGACGGATACGCTGTTCAGCTTCACCTGCACCCGTGATCCTTCTTTTCAATTTGAAAATGGACAATTTACGCTGGTCGGGATCGAAGCGGAAGGGAAATTGCTGATGCGCGCCTATAGTATGGTCAGCGCAAATGATGAAGCAATATTGGAATTCTTTTCAATCAAAGTGCCGGGCGGCCGTCTGACTTCGCATTTACAACATATCCAGCCAGGCGATTCAGTCTTTGTGGGTAAGAAGCCTGTCGGCACGTTAGTGATTGGTCATCTGTTACCAGGCGAGACGCTCTGGCTGCTTTCGACTGGAACGGGCCTGGCCCCTTTCCTCAGCATTATCAAGGATATCCGTATTTATCAGCGCTACCAGCGTATTATTCTGACGCATACTTGCCGTCTCGCCGCCGAGCTGGCGTATCGAGAATATCTCACACAAACCTTTCCGCGGCATGAACGCCTTGGCCAATGGGTGCGGGAAAAGTTGATTTACTACCCGAGCGTGACACGGGAACCCTTTATCCATCAGGGGCGGATTACCGATTTGATCGAAAGCGGCGGGTTATTTAAAGATTTGGAGCGGGCGCCTTTTACGCCTGAGCAGGACCGCCTGATGCTGTGCGGCAGCCCGCAAATGGTCAAAGATACGCGTGCCCTGCTACAAGCGAGAGGTTTTCAGGAGAGCAGCGCCGCTCAACCAGGGCATTATGTCGTTGAGAAAGCATTTGTGGATTGAGAAGCGGAATGCATCAAATAGTTGAAACCAAAAAGTAGGTTCAATGCCTGTTTAATATCAATATCCCGGTTTAATTATGTATTGATAGGTAGAAATGTATCATCAAAAATTAAGTTATCTTTAATGGTGAAATCATTTCTATCGACTGGGAGA
>LXRJ01000053.1 GCA_001684025.1 Candidatus Glomeribacter gigasporarum
ATCTAGAAAGCGCTCTTATCAACGCGAAAAGTGGGGACTATAAATTTGGTTAGCGCTTATGGGGCGCAGCCCCGTAGGAAGTTCTTGAGAATCAAGCTTATACTTCTGTCGGCTGTTTAATATTAGATTCCTTAAAAAAATTGTTCAAGTCAATCAAAAAGGCATACCACTTAGGGAGTCGTTTGTGAACTCAAACCATCTAGAAGTGCTCGCCATGCCTTCAAAGATCTGTACAGTCTTAATTGTGGATGACCATGATCTGATGCGTGAAGGATTGCATACTCTACTAAAAGAAGTTCCAAATCTAAAGGTCATTGCTGAGGCAGGAAATGGGCAAGACGCGATTGCGCTTTGTCATACTCTTCATCCTTCCATTGTACTGATGGATTTAAGCCTGCCTGAGCTAGACGGCATTGAAGCGATCCTGCAAATTCATCGCTGCTTTCCAAGTACTAGAATTCTGGCGCTCACTGCCAGCGCTACGGAGGTGCGCGCGGCCGACGCGCTGAATGCCGGCGCTCTTGGCTATGTCCTAAAACGCAGCGGTAAGAAAGAATTGTTGCGAGCCATTGATACCGTGCTCCCCGGCGGTCTGTATTTGGATCCAGCCCTCAACGAGCGCCAAGTCATTGCATTAATGGCCAGCACAGAAGAAAGCCGGCGTTTTGCACTCACCCGACGAGAGAAACAAGTGCTCAAGTTAATTGCCCAAGGAGACCGTAATCGCGATATTGCAAACAAACTCGTCATCAGTCTCAAAACCGTAGAAACGCATCGACTCAATCTGATGCACAAGCTGGATGCGCATAACGCGGCTAAATTAACATGCTGGGCGTATCGGCTTGGAGTGCTGAATAATGAGGTGTAACGTTCGATATCGGATGTATGCGGCTTCCGTGATCGATGTTGAATCAGGCTCAGGAAAGCGGGGCAGATCCGCTTAACACCTGATCTTTCTGTGAAAGGCCTGTGACCAAAGCGGAAAATTGTCCATTTCCGGTGGTATGTTTGCTTGGCCCAACCGCGTCTGGGAAAACCGCAGCGGCGGCCAAGCTGGCTGAGCAGGCGAAAGTCGAAATTATCAGCGTCGACTCCGCGCAAGTGTATCGCGGGCTGGATATTGGCACTGCCAAGCCGGACATCGCCCTGCGCGCGCGTGTGCCGCATCACTTGATCGATATTGTAGATCCAGCCCATGCTTATTCGGCCGCGCGGTTCAGAACAGATGCGTTAGAGCGAATTAAGAATATAGAGGCGCGCGGCGCGCTGCCGCTTTTGGTGGGGGGCACGATGTTGTATTACAAAGCGCTGACCGAAGGGTTAAATCCGCTGCCTGCCGCAAACGCCGCAGTGCGTGCGGCGCTGATGCTGGATGCAGCGCGTGAAGGCTGGCCCGCGCTGCACACCCGTCTTACGGCATGCGATCCAGCCCTTGCTGCGCGGATTGCGCCACACGATGCACAACGCATCCAGCGCGCGCTCGAAGTTTGGATGCTGACCGGCCAGCCAATGTCCGCGTTGCGCGCGCGTGCGCGTGCGGCGCCCGCCTCGAAATACCGCTTTATACCCATTACGCTTGAACCGTCTGACCGCGGCGTGTTGCACACCCGGATTGCGGCGCGTTTCGACGCCATGCTGAAACAGGGGCTCATCGATGAGGTAGCGCAATTGCGCATGCGGCCAGAAATTCACGCGGCATTGCCGTCGATGCGCTGTGTCGGATATCGACAAGTATGGGCCCATCTGGATGGTGTCATTGACCGCGCTGCCATGCGTGACCAAAGCATTTTTGCAACGCGCCAACTTGCCAAACGGCAACTCACGTGGTGCCGCGTACTGGCTCATCGCCAAATCATTGACTGTTGCGCGCCCGATGCGATTAAACAGGCGGTGGCGGCCGCGTTGCAGTGTTGGGATTTAAAGCATCTGGAGGACAAATAAGAGTGGGAAATGCTTTAGGCTTAATTTTTTATTGGTAAGCACGCTTCGCCTGCAAACAGCTGTTTCACCGTCTCTCTTTCCCGTATCAAATAAGCCTGCGTGCCGTCCACCATCACTTCCGCGGCGCGGGGGCGTGTATTGTAATTAGAACTCATCGCAAAACTGTAAGCGCCCGCACCGTGCACGGCGAGCAGATCGCCCGGCTGCACGGCGAGCGGCCGGTTGCGTCCCAGCCAGTCGCTGCTCTCGCAGACAGGGCCCACCACATCATAAAGCACGGGCGTTAATCCGTCCCGTTGCACAACAGGCGTGATTTCATGATACGCGCGATACATTGCCGGACGCGCCAGATCGTTCATCGCCGCATCGACGATTGCAAAACGCTTTTCCCCATTCTGCTTTAAATATTCAATGCGCGTGAGCAGCACGCCCGCGTTTCCAACCAGCGAGCGTCCTGGCTCGAATAGAAGTGTGCGCTGCGCGTGGCCGCGCTGTTCGACATAATCGAGCAAGGTCGAGACGAAAGCGCCAATTTCAGGCAGCGGTTCCGCGTCTGCATCTCCTTCAGCATGATAATGAATCCCCAATCCGCCTCCGATATCGAGATGAGAAAGCGCAACGCCGGCCGCTTCAATCGTGTCGATTAACGCCAGCATTTTGTCGAGCGCCTCTAGGTAGGGCGCCGTGGTGGTGATTTGCGAGCCGATATGACAAGCCAGTCCAACCAAATTCAGATGAGAGAGCGCGGCAGCGGTATGCGCCGCGGCGCGCGCGTTGTCGAAAGCGATGCCGAATTTGTCGGTTTTAAGTCCAGTTGCGATATACGGATGCGTGCGCGCATCGATGTCAGGATTCACGCGCAGCGCAATGCGTGCACACATACCGGTCTCCGCTGCAATTTCATTAAGACGATGCAGTTCTGGAATGGACTCGACGTTAAAGCAGCACATATTCGCCCGTAGCGCAGCGCGCATCTCATCTTTCTGCTTACCGACGCCTGAAAAAACAATTTGATCGGCGCGTCCGCCCGCCGCGTGCACGCGCGCAAGTTCGCCGCCCGATACGATATCGAAGCCCGCGCCCAGCCGCGCAAAGACATTCAACACGGCCAGATTACTATTGGCTTTAACCGCGTAATGAATGCGCGCATTGCGGCCCGCGCACGCGCGCGCATACGCTTGATATGCATGGGTCAGCGCCGCGCGCGAATAGACGTATAAGGGCGTGCCGAACCTTTCGACAAGCACCGCGAGCGGAATATCTTCAACGTTTAGATGGCCGTTGATGACGTGAAAAAAATGGAAAGACATGAAAATTGAACCGCTGCGGATTGATTCTTCATCGCAGTTGCGTGGAGAGCGGGCGGAACGCCAACCGCTTTAAGCCGATTGGCGACTTTAAGCGTATCGAAGGCAGCCAGCGCCATAGATTCATTCTCTTTTCTATTTTGGCGCCCTTAATTTTTGATTTTAACGGTTCGCATTAAGCGCAAGCCAGCGCTCGATCACCTGATATACCGTGTCCAAGCCAGAGCGCTTTAGCGCGGAAAACAGTTGCACGCTCAGCATAGCGTGCGTATGGGAAGATTCATATCCATCCAATATCCGTTGTGTCGTGCAGTGCGCCTGCACGCCTTGTTGGCGGCTGAGTTTGTCCGCTTTGGTGAGCAATATATGGATGGGGTTTCCGGTCGGAATAAACCATTCGATCATTTGCCGGTCGAGCGCAGTGCAGGGATGGCGCGCATCCATCAGCAGAATCAGTCCGCGTAATTGGGCGCGGGTTTGTAGGTAACGGTTCAGCAATTGCGCCCAGTGCGCTTTTGCGTGGGCGGGAACGCGCGCATAACCGTAGCCGGGCAGATCGACCAAATGCCCGGCCATTCTATTTTCGTTGCCAAGCGTAAAGTAATTGATCTGCTGCGTCCGGCCCGGCGTTTTGCTGATAAAAGCGAGCCGTTTTTGCTGGCAAAGCGTATTAATGGCGCTGGATTTTCCGGCGTTCGAGCGCCCGGCGAAGGCGATTTCCGGTACTGCTGCGGTTGGAAGGTCGTGCATGTGATTGACCGAAATCAGAAAATGAGCAGTTCTGAGCAGAGAAGCGGACATGATCAAGGTGCCGCTAGCCGTAACGAGAGGTCGCCATTTGAGATCAGACGTACCTCTGCGCCGGTGTCGATCTGTAAACGGCCACATGCATCGATACCTATGCATCGTCCGCGTATAATTTCCTTGCGTTGCTCAAACAGAATCACGTCGCAATCGGTATAGGCATGATGGGCGTACCATGTGCGTTGAAAAGGCGCAAAACCATGCGCGCTGAAAACTTCGAGCATCGCGGCGAGTGCATTGAGCGTCTGCGCGAGCGCTTGGGTGATATCGATTTCAGCCAGAATGCGTTTGAGCGCCGCTGGCGGATTGGCGTGCGGATCGAGTTGTGCTGCGAGCGCGCGTTCGCCGTCCAAATTGATGCCTACGCCGATCACTGCAATGCTTGACGCATGCGTCAATTGGATCGTTTCAACCAGGATGCCCCCCAGCTTTGCGCCGTCGAGCAGAAGATCATTCGGCCATTTCAGCGCGAGCCGGTGCGGTTCGGTCAGCGGGAGCGCGCGCAATCCGTTTAAAACCGCCGTGCTGGCGGCCAGACTCAGCCCAGCCAATGCATTGACCGGACGGGGCATTGAGGACGCCATTGAAAAGAGCAGCGCCTCTCCGCTTTGAGCAAACCATGGGCGGCCGTGCCGGCCGCGCCCAGCGGTTTGCTGGTAGGCAATCCGCGCAATTGGATGTTCAAGCGCTTTCGAGACGCGCACGCGCGCGATCAAATCGGCATTGGTCGAACCTGTTTCTGGAACGATTTCAATCTTGAAAGGATGTGGAAGTACGGCAAGTTGCGTAGCGAGCCGATTGCGATCAATGCACCGCTCGAATTTTACGCACATGTTTGAAAGTTCCCAGCGCCTTTGCAATCAACCCTTTCTGTTGATCACGTATTTCGCCTTCGCAGTAGATCAGTGTCGCCGACCTATGCAATACGCGCCCCCAAGCGTGCAGACAACCTTGGCCAGGCTGCATAAAATTGATTTTCAGTTCAACAGTGACAATATTGGAATAGCAGCCCAATGCACTGCCTGCGGCGGCCACGAGCGCGCAATCGAGCACAGACATAATCACGCCGCCATGTGCAATGTCCAAAGTGTTCATATGCTGCGCTTTGAGCGCGAGCGTCACTTCACTCTCGCCATTTTCAGTACGCAAAAACTGGATGCCAAGGGCTTTTGTAAATGGGCTTTCAGCCGGAGTATGGATCGACAGCGTCATAATGGGCAGAGAATATGATCATGCAAATTGCTCAACTGCCTTCAAGAAAAGGTTTTAATTTATCAGAACGGCTCGGATGACGCGATTTACGCATCGCTTTTGCTTCAATCTGACGGATCCGCTCGCGCGTGACGTCAAATTGCTTGCCTACTTCTTCGAGCGTGTAGTCGGTGCTCATTTCGATGCCAAAGCGCATCCTGAGTACTTTCGCTTCGCGTGGAGTCAGCGTATCCAGCAGTTCCTTAACGGCATCTTGCAAACCCGAACGCAACGCCACATCTGCTGGCGCAACGGTATGGGTATCTTCGATGAAATCGCCTAGATGCGAATCCTCGTCATCCCCAATCGGGGTTTCCATCGAGATTGGCTCCTTCGCGATTTTCAGGATTTTGCGGATTTTGTCTTCCGACATCTCCATGCGCGCCGCCAACGTCGACGGATCGGGCTCGGCACCTGTCTCTTGAAGAATTTGGCGGGAAATCCGGTTCATTTTATTGATCGTTTCGATCATATGAACCGGAATCCGGATGGTGCGCGCTTGATCAGCGATGGCGCGCGTAATCGCTTGGCGAATCCACCAAGTGGCATACGTTGAGAATTTATACCCACGGCGGTATTCAAATTTATCGACCGCCTTCATCAAGCCCACATTGCCTTCTTGAATCAGATCAAGGAATTGCAAACCGCGGTTGGTATATTTTTTCGCAATGGAAATTACCAAACGTAGGTTCGCTTCGATCATTTCGCGTTTCGCTCGACGCGCTTTCAATTCCCCCGCGTTCATTTGACGCGAAATTTCTTTCAAATCTTTCAATGGCAACACAATACGCGCTTGCAGATCAATCAGCTTTTGCTGCTGTTCATGAATTACTGGCAGGTAGCGTTCGAGCGCAATGCCATAAGGGCGGTGGGCATGAATCAGCGACGGCGCCCAATCGAGGTTCGTCTCATTGTTCGGAAAATTGGCGATAAATTCATCGCGCGGCATCCGGCATTTATCGACCACGGCACGCAGAATTTGCCGTTCAATCGCGCGTACCGCTTCGACCTGCGCGCGCAAAGTGCCGCACAGCCGTTCAACGGTACGCGCGGTAAAGCGGATAGACTCAAGCTCGCTCTGGATCGCTTTTTGCGCTTTTAAATAGGCTTTCGATTGGTACCCTTCCTTCTCGTAAGCGCGGCGCATTTTGTTGAACCAGCGGCCGACACGCGCGAATTTCTCCAGGGAGACGCGTTTCAATTCGGCCAGCTGCGCAGCGTTGGCGCGTTCCTGCGCCTCTTCATCGTCTTCATCTTCCGAGAGTTCGGCTGAGAAACCATCCGCATCTTCTTCCAAATCGATTAAGCCATCGACCAGCTCTTCAATGCGCAGCTCATCTCTTGCGACATGTGTTGCGAGCTCGAGAATCTCAGCGATGGTGGTCGGGCATGCAGAAATCGCCTGAATCATATGTTCCAGGCCTTCTTCGATACGCTTGGCGATTTCGATCTCGCTTTCGCGGTTCAACAGTTCAATTGAACCCATTTCCCGCATGTACATGCGGACTGGATCAGTGGTGCGTCCGAATTCTGAATCGACATGGGTCAGAGCGACTTCAGCCTCTTCAGCCTCGTCATCACTCGCGACAGCAGGGGCATTATCGTTGAGCAGCAATGTTTCAGCATCGGGTGCTTGATCGACTACAGCAATGCCCATTTCGCCGAGCGTGCTGATAATCGTATCGATGGCTTCGGTTTCAACAATGTCTTCGGGCAGGTGATCGTTAATTTCAGCATAGATTAAAAAGCCGCGCTCTTTCCCGAGTTTGATCAAGGCACGCAATTTAGCGCGCCGTTCCTCAAGTTCAACTGCATTGCGCGCTGCATGCGACGCGAGCGCCTCTTTCAGAAGCGCTTTTTCGCGGGCGCGCCGCTCTCGCGCTTTTAACTTTTCAGCTTTTGCGGGTGTATTAGAGCGCGCCCGTTGCTTGACGTCCTCCCCCTTTTTTGCATCCGTAGCGTTTTTAACCTGATTCTCCGCCGCGGCGGCACTTTTGTTCGCGGGTGTCTGGAGCGCCGGCGTATTTGTGCGCGATTTTGATATTGTTTTTTCAGCTTGGCGAACAGCGCCTTTTTCCGCACTTTGAGCGGTTTTCGAAGTAGCATGACGCGCAGCGCGCGTCTTTCCTGCTGGAGCTTTGGCTGTGATTGCAGTCCTAGAAACGCTTTTCTTTACGGTCTCCGTCAATGTTCCCCGCCCCGTTTCTGTTTTGCCTGCCGCCGTTTCTTTAGCTGATTTTCTGCTCGCCTTTGCCATTGCGATCTACCTTGACTCGAAATAACACTGCCTCATCAAAATTCTTAAGTTTAGCATGCGTGTGTTGTTCGAGGAGGCCACCATTCTGCGAAGTAAGTATTGCGTGAATGTTTAGCGTGAATGTTTAAATTGAATTCTTGCTCGTGTACAAAAAGAGGGCTTGATCACAAGCCCTCTTTTTGTATATAGATTCACGTGTGCGTTTATTATTCGCGATGACCGCCAAAAATGCCTAGAAGCGCTAACAGGTTGGTGAATACATTATATAAGTTGAGATAAATCCCAAGCGTTGCGCGCACGTAGTTTGTTTCCCCGCCATTGACGACGCGTTGCACATCGAACAGCATGAAAGCGGAGAAAATGATGATCGCCATGACCGATACCGTCAACATTAAGGCAGGCAGCCTCAGCCAAATATTTGCAATGGATGCAATCATCAGCACAATCGCGCCCATCAAGAGCCATTTACCTAAACCGGAAAAATCCCGTTTTGAAACCGTTGCAATGGTTGCCATCGTTGCAAAGATCGCACCAGTGCCGCCAAATGCCAGCATGATGAGCGATGCGCCATTTGAAAAACCCAGCACAAAGCTGAGCAGGCGTGAAAGCATCAAACCCATGAAAAAGGTGAAACCCAGTAATAAGGCAACGCCGATTCCACTGTTTTTGAAGCGCTCAATCGCAAACATAAAACCGAAGGCGATTCCCATAAACAGAAGCAGGCTCATGCCCGGGCTCGTAGCAGACAGCAAAGAAAAACCGGTTGAGACCCCGAGCCATGCGCCGAAGATGGTTGGTACCATCGACAGCGCCAACAACCAATAGGTATTCCGTAATACGGCGTTGCGCGCAGTGACCGTTGTGGTTGTGCCATTGCGGCTAAGATCATAGGTTTGATAATTCCTCATCTCCTCTCCTCATAAAAATACTATCGCGCAGCATACCTTGTCCGAGTCCAATTTCCAATATGGGGCAAGATCTATATCAGCTATCTATGTTTGGCCTGATGCAATCAAATCAATATATGATACATAAGGGTGCAATCACCATACTTTTAATCTCTGAGAGGGCGATTTTCCATTTCTGCGCTGGAATCTGATCTCACCCTTCCGCTTGAGTCAATTGCATTACGGTTTTCTGATTCCGTGCTTGTTCACGGCGTTGTTGATCCTGCCGTTCGGTTTGGAGCGCGCGCAGTTTCTCTTGCTAATATGCAATCGCTACTTCAAGCGAGCGCCTTTTCCGGTTGGAGTGCGTCATCTCACCCTTTGCCATTGGATTGCGCACTGCATTGTCTTGCAGCAAATGACCTTGCCTTGAACATGGGATTGGCGTAGAAAAACCGCTCTAGAGTTGACCTTCCATTCGGTTCGCGGCAGCCAGTACGCCAGCGCTCAATTCCGAGCATTCATGGTTCTATATCAAATCATTCGATCCATGAGCCGAAAGGCCAATGGTTGGGTTAATGCCTCGATGGAAAGTTTCTTCAAATCTTTGAAAGTCGAATGCGCTCACCGTCTGAAATCTCAAACCAGGCCATGGCTTGAGTCAATCTGGTCAACTGAAGCCTTTTACAACGCCCAGCGTTTGCATTCCGCTCTCGATTACCAATCCCTAAATGAATATGAACCCTCTTTAATCGCTGCATAACTTTGTGTACGTGAAAACGAGACAAGATCAATGCCTATCGAATGAATCACTGGAAATCATTTGATGGCCAGCCCTTGTATTCCCGCCCGAGCCTCAAGCACATTTTCCTTTAAATATACTCAACCGCTGTTGAGCGAGTTTGTGCTTGGAACGCTTGCTTTTGTTGTACAAGACCGTATAACAAGCGTTTTCCGTCTTCGCTCAACACTTGACTGTCTTGGCCCAGGAATTGTTTATTAAAGGCTTGAATTGCGCGCTCAAGCGGATATCCTGTACTCGTGTCGCTTGGATTTATTCTGAACCCAAGCTCTTTTAACCCTATGCTTGAATCAAATTCCGCTGGCACTTCTGCAGGTACATCTTCTTGATCCAACCAAAATCCGATTCCAAACTCAGAGAGGCCGCGCCAAAGAGAGGAATCTCTTATAACGAGCGCATCCTTAAACATGCCGCTTGCGGCCCTTTCCCGCGCAGCGCCGTAAGCCACCAAACAATTACGCCCCAGCTTCAAACGATCTACGATATCTTGGCATAATTGAACCGTGGTTTCCCTCTGTTGTGAGGTCAGTGATTCCGTCTCGTGTAGAGATAACCAAATACCAATCGTATGATTATTCATGCTGATATTTTGTGAGCTGTTACTGTATTCGCCATTTTCACTTTGATATTGTGCAAATTGTGAACGGCCTGCAAACCAGGCTTGATTGTTTTCAAGCACAGTCGAACAAATTTTTCCGGTACGACTCACAAAATAGTGCGCACTAATGGTGCCGTTCGTAAAGGCGTCCATGGAACTATTCACATTGTCCGCTGGACTGTAGCCAATCATAATATGTGTAATCTGGGAATTTGCCCTGCGTTCTCCTTGATTAACCGTAGGAAAATGTTCAATATCCACTCCATTTAGAAAAGTGCTGTTTTGCATCTGAACATTGAAAGTTTCTTGGTGGAGCTTTTTTAGAGAGAATTGAAAGTCTGC
>LXRJ01000097.1 GCA_001684025.1 Candidatus Glomeribacter gigasporarum
GTCATAAACACAGTCATACGCCTATCGCTTATTTTAAGCGTGTGTCTGTGTCCGCTCTTTCAAGGGCCCGTTCCACTCACTGGCATTAGGCGCTTTAGGTTTGCCTCGCTTAGGTATCGCTGGTTTAGGTTATGGCGGAGCGCTATCTGCCTGGTCGGGTTTCATAGGGTTACGACTTTATTATAAATTGAGCGGTCAACATGATCATTTTAGGCTATTTGTTTTGCGCCTTCCAGAAATGAAGGATATTCCCAAGTTTTTCAAAGTCGGGCTTCCTATTGGATTGAACAATGCGATTACAGGAGTAAGTTCGATGATACTGTCGCTTCTTGCCGGAAAGCTTGGCAAAGAGGTACCAATGTCTCAACAGGCTGCATCCGTACCGGTAACAGCATTTAATACGATGTTGAAGGGACTGGTGCTGGCTACAGGCATAGAAATTGCAAACATCATGGGAGAATTAAAGGCTGCAATAGAACACCATAATCATGCTTCAGTAATAGAACGCCTGCAGCAGAGTGTCAAACGTTTTGGCCACGCTGGTATTATTATAGGCGCGTCCATTACGCTCTCCATCTGCCTACTATTTGCAGGCTTCTCTAGGCAAATTTCAGAGACGTTTATTGATACCTCGCATGATATTTCAGAAGAAACACGGGAATTAGCGCGAACACTTTTAAAAATTAATGGGATTGGATTAGTCATTGATACGGTTAAAAATATAAGCGCCAGTAATTTAAAAGGCTTGCAAGACGTCCTGTTTTCGTCATTGTTAAACGTGGCAGCAACGTTTATTGGATTATCCGCAGGCGCGTACTTATCGCTACAGGCAAATAAAGGAGCAGAGTGGTTATTTATTGCACAGCTTGTGGGAAGCTTTATTGCTGCGGTAGGAATAGTCTACCAATGGAACCAGAAGAGTAATTTTAATGAGAAACAAAATATGACTGTACATAGATTAGCTTAGAGAAGCTAAAATCGTCGCTCACTTCGACAATATAAAGGATCATTAGAGGGGGGATAAGAGTGTGCTGTCAGTTTTTGACAGATTCTTAGGAGATGTATCAAGGACAATCCGGCCTTGTTTGAGCATAATGACTCGATCCATTTTTAACAAGGCTTCTGTTCTGTGAGAAATGAGCAACAAGGTGTGACTGGCAAGTTGTTGGCAAAGCCGCTCAAGCACATTTTCTTCCAGCGCAAAATCCAATCCCGACAGAGCTTCGTCCAGTATGAATATAGGCGCTTTTCTAATATAGGCGCGCGCCAATGCAATGCGCTGCCTTTGACCACCGGAGAGTTTATATCCCCCTTCACCAACAATGGTTTGATACCCTTTTTCTAACCGGGGAATAAATTCATCGCACAAGCAGGCGTGAGCAGCCTGATACACATCCTCTTCGCTTGCGTCTCTTTTACCAAACGCAATATTGTCAAAAACTGAACGATGCAGCAGCGCGGCACCTTGAGGAACGTAAGAGAACAGTGCTCTTAAATCTTCAGTCGGCAACTTCCGGTAGTCTTGGCCATTGAACAGAATCGTGCCTTGCTGCGCCTCATAAAGACGCAACAGTAACTGAAGGAGCGAGGTTTTACCGGCGCCAGAAGCGCCTGCAATCCCCAGTTTTTGGCCGGCTGGAATAGATAAATTTAAATCATCAAACAAAATATGCGCTTGACTGTAACCAAACTGGATATGGCATAAGCGGATTGCGCACTTTGCAAAGCCTGTCAGCGAACGATGGTCAGTCTGCCCCGTTGCCTGGAGTGTCTTTTGTACGCCAAAGATGAGCGTCATCGCGTCTTGCATGACGCCCAGCTCTTTAAAAAATTCGGCGAGTTGGAGCGAAGTCGCCCATACAGAACGACGCACATAAAAGCAAATCGCCGTGACAAACGAAAAATCTCCGAGGCTCAGCCAGGCTTTTTGCCAGCCCACGCTCAAAAAGATCATCATGCCGGCTAATAAGAGCCAGGAGAGTAGACTGCGCCAACTATCCGCTTTGAACGTCACCCATTCTAATTTCTCTGTCAAAGCGATGTTCTTCCGGCATAAACGCTGAAATGCATTTTCGGTTGACAAAGCGCGCGGAAATGCAAGCCATGTGATTGCATTTCCGATCACGTTGCCAATGTAGCCAAGCAAACGGCTTTGGATACGGGTTTGATTTTTCGCAGCGGTGACGCTCGGTTTAAAAAAGCGCCACGTCACCCCGTTCATCGCAAAAAACCATAATAGGAAGACGATTGAAAAAGCGCCGCTTATCAAGGCGATAAAAATCAAAGATAAGAGAAAAGCTAATAGAGTGGGATAAATTCCATACAGTAGGATTCTGAACAGTCTTTCAAAACTATCCGTCAGATTGTGATATTGGCTGGTCAAATCACCCGCGAGTCGATCATAAACAAACTGTAATGATTGGTTTTGCGTTAATTCAAGTATTCTGCTTTGAAGAGCCGCTCGCATACGCGGGAAGGTTTTGATCCAGAGTCCGTTACAAAACCGAATTGCAAGCTCTAAAATGCAGACCAGAGCAATATAAGCAATTGTCGTATAGGTCAGTACGCTTTGGATTTGCGCGCGGCTTAATGGATTCAATGAGATTTGATCGATAATCAGCTTGATCAGATAGGGCGCTGCCGTTTCTGCAAGACACCAAAGCGGAGGCAGTGAGAAGAGCGCGATGAGGCGAATTCGATAGGGTTTGAGAAATGGGATAAAAAATTTTCCCATGTCCGCCAAAGTGGCCGCCATTGAACCGATTACCTGGTATTTGCATCGTCTTTACCGATGTCGCGCATCGCTGTAAAGACAGTTTGAATATCCGTGATTGAAATGTCTAAATGAACCATCATGCGCAGCCGGTTTTGATCAATGGCAAGCGCCCGAATACCCTTTTCAAGCAAACGTTGCTGAATCTCAAATGCACTTAGGCAATCGTGATTAACAGTAAAAATGACAATATTCGTTTGCACATCGTCCGGATTCAGGGTGATAAAAGAAAGTTGACTTAATCGCTTGGCCAACTGTTTAGCATGGGCATGCACTTCAGGCAGCTTTTGCAAGTGATGTTCGAGGCCATATAGACAACCGGCGGCGAGCATGCCCGCCTGATGCAAGCCGCCGCCTTGCTGGAATTTATAGTACCAAGCGGCATCGATAAACGCCTGTGAGCCAGCGAGCACAGCGCCGATCGGGGCACCCAGGCTTTTCGAGAAGTCGACCCAGACGGAATCGAAATACTGCGCATAACGCGCTGCTGAAATGCCTGTCTCGACCACCGCATTGAAAAGGCGTGCACCATCCAGATGAGTGCGCACCTCGTAACGATGCGCTAGCTGACATACTTCCTCAATCGTTTGGAGCGGCCAAATTGCGCCGCCGCCAAAGTTTGTCGTCTGCTCAATCGATACGACCCGTGCACGGGCATGGTTATAGTTGTGCGGCGCGGCGATGATGGGTTCAATCTGCTGGACAGAGAAGATGCCATTCTCGCCATCGATTGGATAAGGTTGTGCGTGCGCCAAGCCCGCAATTAGACCGGCGGATTGTTTGAGCGGATGCGCGGTTTGATCGAGGATAATAAGATCACCCGGACGCTCGCACAGTACCCGAAATGCAATGCCATTGCACATTGTGCCGGAAGGCAGAAATACGGCTGCTTCTTTGTCCAGCAGCGCACACACTTTCTCTAGCAGCAGATTAACCGTCGGGTCCTCACCGGCGACTTCATTGCCAACGGCCGCCTCGCACATTGCGCGGCGCATACCGGGTGTCGGCTCGGTATTGGTATCGCTGAATAGATCAATTTTGATTTTTCCCATTATTTTTTAAATCTTTCAGGCCGGATTCGATAATTGAAACCGCTTGGTCGAGGGCTTGTTCGGTCATCGGACGATGAATGACGGCGCGGATGATGCCCGGCAACCAAAGGAAGAGCAGCAGACCTTGCGCTGCACAGTACTGAACAAATGAGTCGGCGTCGGCTATCGCGCGATCCACGGTAAACTGCACAATATTGGTTTCAACGGTTGCACTGTTGAGACAAACGCCCGGTATCGCTTGCAGCCGTTTAGCAAGGTAACGGGCTAAGCGATGATCTGTTTCCAAGTGGGCAAGATGATGTTGAAGTGCGTAATATGCCCCCGCTGCTTGCATGCCGATCTGGTGCACGCCTCCGCCTAACCAGAGACGATAGCGTCGCGCTTTGTCCAGCGTGCATCGGCTCCCCATCAGCATTGAACCATAGGGCGCCCCCAGCCCTTTTGAAAAGCAGACGGATAAAGTGTCGGTATAGCGAGCGTAATCCTGTAACGCAATGCCAGTTGAGAGGTGGGCATTGAATAATCGCGCGCCATCCAGATGGAGGCGTAGCCCCTTTTCCTGGGTCAGCGCATGTACATCTTGCAATATTTCAAAAGGAAAAATCTTTCCCGCCCAGCCATTAATCGAATTTTCGATGCTAATTAATCTAGGCTGCGCGAAGGCGCAATATCGTTGTTTTGAATGCAATGCTTGTTCAATATCTGAGCGCCGCAAAATGCCGTCTTTGGTGCGGTATGGATTCATTACGACTCCCGCAATTGCAGCCATCGGTGCGCTGTCGAAAAAATTGACGTGATATGAATATTCAGTGATGACTTCGTCTCCTGGCATCGTTTGCGACATAAACGCCAGACGGTTCGCCATCATGCCACTGGTCACGAAGAGCGCATCCTCCATCTGAAAAAGTTGCTTGCACTCATCCTGTAGCCGGTTGACGCTTTCATCCTCACCATACGCGTCATCTCCAACTGGCGCTTGCGCCATATAGGCGCGCATCGCATCGGAAGGCTGGGTAACGGTATCACTCCTAAGGTCGATCACGTATTAATAAGCGAAATGGTTATAAGGGCTTTTCATATCGTATTTCACTTGGTCTGTTTCATGAGGTATCCGCAAATTCAAGTTGCGGAAATAAGGCTCAAGCGCAGTTTCATCTTTTATTAATTCATGATAATAAGCAGTTTGATAGGTCAGCAACGCGTGCGCGAATATCGCACGCCGAGCTAATATCCACTCTTTATCCCAAGGACTATCATCATATAATTGCGATAAAGTACGGAATTCTAAATACCAAGTGTAACGAGGCGCAGGGCTTTTATTAGTATCAGAATAATGGATCGTTTTAACTTTATGAATAATGATATCGCCAGGTTCTGCAACGACAGGAACAAACTCTTTAATTCTGCTTTCAGAAACCTGATAAAGCTGCTGTTTTGTTAATCGGCCTAATCGGTGGCTTCCAGGAAGATAATAAACAGGATTAGACTGCGATGAGTGGAAATAGATTCCAATACTGAATATATCGTATTTTGAGGATTGTAAAGCTAAATCTTGATGAAAAGTGACTGGAATGCCGCAATAGGGAAACTTGATTAAAATATCTTCCCAGGTGGGCACGATTTCTAATGGATTTTCAATGGTCCTGATTAAAATACTTAATATGCTTGGATGGACCAGTGATTTTAAAAATAAATGGTGCTTGTCTAGAGGATAGAGTATTTTATGGGTGCGATGGCTTTCATCAATAGAGAGCAAGTCTTTTTTAAAATTATTATTATTCAATATGTTTTCAGTTGCTTTGACTAGAGCGTCTATCTCTTCCGGATTAAATGCTTGTTTGATTTGAAAAAAA
>LXRJ01000106.1 GCA_001684025.1 Candidatus Glomeribacter gigasporarum
CGCCTTGCAGAAAGCGCATCACACTTATCAAGCGATGCAAAACAGCCTGCCCGCGCACGCCTGGACGGACTTCGACATCAACGACGGCTGGTCGATGGCGCAGGAGTTGCTGAATAAAGAAGCCTTTATTCGGCGCTGCCGCGTGTGTGAGGCCCGCCATTTCACGTCTGTACACCAACATACGGGCATTGACTGCCCTTTCTGTGTGGAAGATGCCAAAACTTAAAGTCCCAAGGATAAATCACCGTGCTACTTTAAACCGTCTTTCGGCATAGCACGAGTATGGTCTGTTCCTGGAAAAGCTTCTTAAGCAGTCGCAGTAATAGCTTCCTCTTCAATAGTGGACGAAATGTGTATCGGCCGAATCGTCAAGGTTTTGCGTTTTTTCTCGGCGCGCCACAGGTCATACATCGCTTGCATATTGAGCCACATCTCACTGCTGGTGCTTAGCGCCATCGACAGCCGCACGGCCATCTCCGCGCTGATGCCGGCCTTGCCGTTCAGCAGCTTCGAGAGCGTAACGCGGCCGATGCCGAGCGTTTCAGCAGCTTTAATAACAGACAGGCCCGCGCCTTCGATTAGGGCACGCTTTACAACCAAACCAGGGTGTGGTGGATTGTGCATTAACATAAAATTACCTGTTCAATGATAGTCAATGTAATCGACTAAAATAGCGTTTTTGCCTTCAAACTGGAAAATTAACCGCCAGTTACGGCTGACCTTGACAGCGTAGTAGTCTTTCAAATCGCCACGCAGCTTGTGGAAGCCGTTGCCAGGTGTATTCATGTCCTCCGGCTGAATGCTGCTAGCAAGCTGCAAAAGCAGTATCGACAGGACTTTGGCGTGCTTTGGTTGTATGCCAGCGGTGCTACCAGTCTCGTAAAATAGCTTCAGGCCTTTATGTCTCCAACTTTTAATCACTGATATGACGCACTTTTTTCATAAAAGTGCTTAAAAATACGAGTTTCGCACTTTCCGATGACCGAATTTCAGGAAATCGCCATCCCTATGCGGAAAATCGCTACTGGTACCAGCGCGAGCGGCATGTGCGAAACCTCTATTTTTTAAGTGCTTTTCTGCAAAGTGCGAAACTCGTAAAAAATATGGAATTTGTGATTCATCGCTCATTGGGGTGCCAACAGGGGTTTTCTGCACTAAAAAAAGTGTTTTCTGTGAAATTCAGCCCCCAAAAAGTGCATAACATCAGTTAATCATACATAGATTATAGCCTGTATATATACAGACTACAATCTTTCAAGTACAAGAAGGCATAAAGAGAAGTGCTGGATTTCACTCATTGACATACTTTGTTTGAACTTGGTATTTGGCTGTATTGATGCGTATCTGCTCGCCGCTGCACGGTTAATGCCGTGCACTCAATTGTGGAAATATGATAAGCGCTTGCTGCCCGTCGCCTTGCTTTAGCTACAAATTGAACTCACTGACAAGTGAGCCCAATTTTATGCCAGTCATCAGAAGCTACATTTCCAGCTTGACGTAAAACGGACTTGCACTCGGCAAATTCCAACACGGCGGGAACTGATACAAGGTGAGCATGGTTTACCTCTTTCATTTTCTCTTCAAGCAACTGCTGGCTGATGTGCCCTCATTTGGAGGAGCGCCCGTAACTTCTCCAGGTGATTCGTGAATTGGGCGTTGGGTTTGTGCGTATTTCGCAGTTCGCCCTCTGAATCATTCAGCTGGGCTTTCTCCGGTCCGGAGATTTCCCGCAGTCTTCCCGATAGAATGCTCTTGATCAGGTCATACGCATGATGTGCATGGAAGCTGCCTGTATACCACAGGCCGTTGCGTCGTTGCTTTGTGGAGACGGTGTGCGTGTCCTCGAAGGTATAATGTGCGCCCTCTTCCGATACAAAGGTGCGTCCTCGGAACTTTTCCATGCCGTCTTTGATGAAGGATTCACGGTGTGCTTTTTCTGTTGCTGCCTGCTCACGTGCGGTCCGCTCTTTGTCCTGTTGCGCTTTCAGGTAGCCATAGTCCACGGGTTTAGTGATTAGTGCGCGTAGATAGGCGTACAGGGAACGTCCTGTGTGCGGTCGAATCGCAGATTGGCGGAATTTTACGATGTCTGAGAGGAAATGGCCCATTCTTCGGGCCGTTGCCATCAGATGTAGAAGTCCTGTGACCGACAGGCAGTTGTCCTGCACTAGCCAAGCGAGGTCGCTTGGAATTTTTCTGTTGGCAATTTTGGCAGAAAAAGTCCCAGGCTGGCCGGGCTGTTTCTTTATAGACTGCTTCTGGTCTATCGGAGATAGGGTATTAATACCGTCTATCAATTTGACAGACGGTAGCCTGTGGATAACTTGACCTTGGTTTGCTTCTACAGAGGCCTTTTTAGATTCATCTGATGCAGTGCAAGTTGTGTTGCTGATGGGTGCTGTAATGGTCTCTTGTGGGGGTGTAGTGGGGTCTGAATCCCTTCCGATTCTTTCTTCTTGATTGAGCACTGAGCACTCTATTTCAAGAGCAGTATCGATGTCAGACTCTTTAGAAGATACGAATGCCTCATTTGAAGAGGTAATATGGGGTAAGACTACATGAGGTGCAGTTTGGGGTGTCGTATCAGCAGTAGTGCTTTCTAGTACCGTAGCTTGTTGGGGTGCTGCCTGCTGTGCAGGCTTTAGGAACTCCCTTTTGGCGTTTTCTTTTCTATAAGAGTCAGGAGCGTAACTCTTCTTGTGTCGCGTGTTTAATAACCCTAGACAGGCGCAGGCTCTTTTTGTCAATTTAAGTCTTGAGACAAACAGTCGTCCATTATGTGACTTACGCTCCTGTCTGAGCCGCTCGATCAAACCCGCTTTAATCAATTCATTGAGTCCACGATAGACAGTGGCTTCACTCGCTCCGATTTCTTGAGCAATCGTTGTTTTAAAAGCCCATGATGGCTTTGTGGGGTCGGTACATTCGGCCAATCTCACAACAAATGCCAAGATGCTTTTCGCAGCGCGAGAGAGCGAAGAAAGGGTAGGGCTTGCAGCACTTGTCGTAATAGCTGTGACAGCAAGCGCAATGTTTTGAGGGAAGTGCTTCTTGTATACAAGCGAGCTAAGCCCCTGGGGTGAAGCACAAGTAACACCTTCACCAGCATGTGTGGCGATTGTCATAAAACCTCCGGCAATAAAAACCGTCCAGAGGCATTGACGACACAGGAACAGTGCTCTAATATTATCTTTGCAGTGATAGTTAGAGCGTTGTTCTTTGTACGTCAACGCCAGAAGTGCCTAGTGCTATAACACTAGGCACTTATTTTTTCTGGGAACGAAAACGTACTCAGGTCATTTCGTAACCTCTAAAAGCAAAAGACTCCTTACCGGAGCCTTTTTCGTTTTGGCCCTACTAGGGCCAGCTAGGAACTTCCATCGGTCAACTGGCCCTAGTAAGGCCACACGCACCCTGACTCTATTAGAGTCGCTTTGAAAACAGAAATCCTTAACATAATTAAATGGACATCTTTCAAAGCACCTCTCTCTAATAGACAACGGTTTACTTAAGTTGTTATTATTGATAGATGACTCTACCGAAATAGAGGGGCTTTGAAGAATGTTGAATATAAATTTCAGTCGATTAATTGTCTCTGGCAGCATCTGGCAATAACTGGCCCTACTAGGGCCACCCAAAAGTTCCCATTGACTGATTGGCCCTAGTAGGGCCACTTCTGAATTACGGATGCACGACCTTTTATAGGTCATCAGAAGCGCTGCTTTGCTTGGTTTCTGCATGCTGCTTTAGTAATTCATAGATGGACGTTTCTAGAACCGTAATATCAACCTCATATGAGACATTGATATTTATTCGAGATTTATCTCTTGTGAGCGTACAGTAATGCTTTCCTTCTTTGCTTGTTAATACTCGATTTGTCTTCTGTGGTTTTGGATTTGCTCTTGATTCAATCCATGCGCCTGCTCGCATCTGAGTTAGCTTGCCGTCTCTGATTAATTTGAGTGCTTTGATGACATAATCTTCCCGTCCAACGGTAGTATGCTTAGCAAGAACTTCAGAGACATTTGCGCCGATGATAGTAGGCGACATATCTAATATTTCGGTACATTCCTTAGGAAGTTTTCCAAAAGTCATAATTCTTTTTACGTGACTGGATGACATCCCTGTATCTTTGGCTATCCCTCTTAAGGACAGGGATTGATCTAATTCCAACAGTTTTTGAAATCCTCTAAATATTTCATAGTCCGAGAGCTTTTTATGGAAGATGTTGTCATAGCATAGAGAACGCGCAGCCTGCCGGTCGTCCAGATTACGAACAATAGCGGGAATTTTTTCGCGTTTAAGTAATTTATAGGCTTCGTAGCGATGCTCTCCGGCAATCACTTCATATTGCTCATTGTCTATTGGTCTGACTGTAATCGGTTGATTTAATCCGTCTGTTTTAATGTTTTCTGCAAGATCACTGATATAGACTTCATCAATGACTGTCCTGTTTTGAAAACAGCTGCGCTGGATTTTTGCAATAGGCAATAACGTAACAGGCACGCCACGAGCACCACTAGTATTTTGCGCTTCTGATTGCTCAATAACCTGTTGAGTGTTTTGGCTTGTATCTAAAGACTTGTCAAAGTTTGTAGAGGGCGCATCAAAAAAAGGCAAATAATTACTAATAGACTCCTTCTGAGCATCGCTTAATGCCCCAGCCTTAACTAAACCGCTCACTTTAGGGAGTACTCTCTTTGCCGACATAATTAGCTTGGCTTACCGGAAGCGTTGTTTATGGAGTCAACTGGTTGAGCTTCTTCCGTCGATCCAATCAATTGAATGTCGTATTTCTTGAGCAATGATTTAGTTAGATCAATGATTGCTCTCGTACCCACTGAAGCTGGTTCTCGCTCTAATACAGGGCCACTGTCTTTCCTTTCAAATAGATTCATCTGTCGCATAAAACTTGCAGAGTGCGGAATCACGTTGTCATTCATTTGATTGGGGTAGGCTGAATGGAGTGTTGTAAGCGCATCTTTGCAAGATTGATAGCTTTGGTGGAGTCCATTTGCCACAATATGAACCTCCAGATGAAAGCCACTGGACGCTTGTCACCATCGGATGTAAATTGACACAGGTCAGCGATTGAAAATGGATACACCGAGTTGAGA
>LXRJ01000122.1 GCA_001684025.1 Candidatus Glomeribacter gigasporarum
CGGGCCGCTGTTCTTCGATGATCACTTGCCGCACCACGCCCCCGATGCGCTGCGCCAGTTGGGATARRGACGCTTCCGCGCCCTGGCKGCGCKGCTCGGATGCCCCTGTYTGAGYATTGAYGGTGACAKACACAKTGGGTTGCCCCCTCCACTGAGGCAAGGCGGCATTYGGMANCAMTNCGRCCCGCSACATCGGGCACAAACACCTCCGGCCCCCKTTCGCCGACSAGTGCSGGSAKACCCGGYASGGGCCKYCCGCCGSCSGCRAAGCCGTGCAGTCCGCTGCCCGTGGCATGGGCCAGCGAGGCGGCTGCCTGAGTGGAGACAGCGGCAGGCGAGGCGTTTCCCACCCCACCGAGAGCGCCGCTCAGGAAGTGTCCCAGCTTGCTGAGTAGACCGGACAGACCCCCGCCCAGAAACTCGGCCTGAAGCTGAATGATCCAGCGCTTCCAGGTCAGCTGATAGAGCAGCTCCAACACCGAGGCTTTTAGCATGTCSCCCARGCGCTCGAACACGCTTTTGCCGGACTCGAACAGATTCATRAACGCATCGTGCGCKGCKCGKTCSATSCYRYTGAAYAAATCGAYGATGGCTTGGCGGTCRGCTTTCACSGCTTCCAGCATTTTCAACTGAGCCTTGAAAGGCTCGGCTTGCCGGGTCAACTGCTCGAYTTCCTGYTGGTCGAGGATAAGTCCCGTCTTTTGCGCCTCCGCGAGCAGTTGCCGTACCTGAAGGTCGATCTGGCGCGCAGCGGTCAGCTGGGCGATCTCCGCGCGGGTTTTGCCGATCAGATCGATCTCAAAGCGCAGCTGGTCTAAGGCCTGGGATTGGCTGTCCCGCCAATCCTGGAGTCGGTTGCCGAATTCCGCGCGCGCTTTGAGTTGCAGCGCGGCTTCCAGTTGCTGGTGAAGGTCACGATATTGACGGCTGTTTTTGTTCAAGCCTGCCGTCTCCAGATCGAGCATCCGGACCGCGGCTTCACGGGCCAGAGCGCTTTCTTTCAGGCCTGCCGCCTCCGCCTTCAGGCGCTGGATATACCGATTCAGACTTTGGATGGCGTTCTCAATCCGGCTGGTTTCCGCACGGGGAAACAGCGCGCCGCCTAATCGATTTTGAAGCCCGACATCTTGGGGCAGCTTTTGGGCCGGGTGCGTCGTTAATGCCTTGAGCGCTTGTTGGCGCTTCTGCTCAGCTTGCAGGTACTTTAACAGGTCTTTATGTTTGGCAATCTGCCAATTCAAGAGTGCAATGTCGCCGCTTTCCCACCAGCGTTTAAATCCGGTGAATGACTCCAGCACTTCCTTCTGCTTTCTGAGATCGGCTAAACGCTCGGTGGTCTCCTGAATGTCCTGCTGAAGATTCTCGTGTGGCGAGTGCAGTGCCATCATGGACAACGCGCCCCAAAAACTCCCGATGGCCTGTCTTGCGGCATGGAAGGTATCGACCAGCTCAAGCAACTGGTTCACCCACTTCGCCAGCGTAGGCAACAAGTCCACGGCCAGTTGCTGGCTCAGCGCGCGGGACTGCGCTTTGAGCTTCGTCAGATCGTGGTGAAAGCGCTGGGCTGCCTCCACTGCCTCCTCTCCGACCAACAGACCAAAGCGCTCCGCTTCACGGCCAGCCTCCCGCAACGCGGCTCCCCCCTCGCTCAGCATCGGGGTCAGCTCAACGCCTGCGGTGCGGAACAAACGGAAGGCGAGCGCTGATTTCATCGCGCCGTCGGGTAACTTGGCAAAGACATCCGCGACTTGAAGCAGCACCTCGCGGGTGGGGCGCAGTTGGCCGCGGGCGTCTCTAACGGCAATCCCCATCGCCTGAAAGAGCCGCACGTCGTCGCGCGCACCGGAGGCGGCGCGTTGCAGATGACCGGCCAGCCAGCGCAGGCCGCTGCCGAGGGTGGCGACACTGACGTGAGCTGCCTGGCCAGCATAGGCCAGTTCCTGAAACGCGCGGATCGATACACCGGCCCGTGAGGCATCCAGGCCGATCTCGCCGATCTCCGTGATCGTCCGTTCCAGGCCCTCGGCCGCCTGCTTGGGCCATTCCAGTAGCTTATGGGTCAGTTCGGAACTGATCCCGGCCCACACGCCCGCGATGCGTCCGACCTGACGGGCGAAGCGGTCGGTAAAGCGTTTCGTCTCGTATTCGGATTTGGACAGCCCTTCCGTAAATTCCGCCGTATTCAATCCGAGCAGAATGTTGAGCCGTCCGAGGTCGCCGGCCATCGTATTCTCCTTTAGCTCAGACGGTTTTCAATCGCGTGCCTGCACGACGACGGCGTTCGGAAAGACCGCTTCAATCGCTTGCTGCATCTCCGATGGCAAATCGTGCGGGTCGGCAGGCCGATAAAACGGCATGAAATCACCCGGTGTCTGGCCCTTGCCGCCGAGCATGCCGGCCACGGCCGCGAGCAGATAGGCGAAGCGAAAGTCCTCCCGCCATAGACCGAAGGGCTGCTCACGATAGTAAGCGGCATATTCGCGGTAATGCCGCTCCGGCATCCTCTCGATCTCTTCAAGGGTTTTACCCAGCGCGAGCGACAGTTCGATCTGAAACCGCCGCCGCGCTGTTAGTTTTTTCCCGCCTCTCCTCCGGTGGCCTGATTCAAGCAGTGCAACACACGGGCGGGCAGCCGATTGAGCAGGGCTACGTCATCGGGGTTGTCCGGGTCGAACAGGCGCTCGCCTTCTTCGGACGCATACAGGATGCGGGCGAGACTGCGGCCCAGATCAACGCCGACTTCGTCTTCGTCGCGGTGCGCGTTGACCTCGCCGACGGTCAGTTCCTTGATGAAAACGCGACCAATCCCTGGCAGTTCGACCGGGGTGTAGCGCGGGGTGGCAGCTTGCTGAAACGCGGCCCTTAAAAGTTTGACAGGCATCTTTTCACCTCATGCGGTGGTAGGCAAGATATGGACGACTTCACCGGACAGTTTGATCGTGACATTGCTGGTATAGACTTGACCGACGCCGCCCTGAAAGCTGCTGCCCTGTTGCAGGGAGCCGTTGAACAGCAGCAGTCCCTGGCGGCGCGGAAGCGTGAGTTTCATCCAGAACGAGGCACTGTTGCGCTCGTAGTCGGCGAGTTGCTGTTGCGCGGCGGCGACAGGGGCATAATTGAAATCCAGTTGTAGTGTGCCCTCGTTGGCCAGCCCGGGCTCATACTCCTTTTTGGCGGAACAGATGGTGGTCACATCGATCTGGTCAATGCTGCCGCCCTGCTTGTTGATCGTTTTGAGTTCGCAGACATTCAGCCACTGCTTGGCGGCGGCGCGTGCCCCTTTCGTGTAGGCGTGATAGCCGGTGGCGTCAACACCGATCAGGGCAAAGGTATCGTCGCTCAGCACCTGAATAGGATAGCCGCCGTCAATGAGTTCGATCATGCCGGCTTKCGCCATGCCGGTGATCGTCACCACCTCGCCCGTGCGGGCACCGTGGCTGGCGACCGTCACGACGGCAGGGTTCGTTTGACTGATATCGGTAATCTTTTTGGCTTCCCCTGAACCGGATTCAATCAAAAAGGCCGAGCCTTTAAAGGGGGTTGTGGCACCTTGGGACATGGAGATTCACCTGTTCTGAAAAAGTGTGTGATCAATTGCTCAGGGGGTGTAACAAAACGTTACCCCCTTTGACTGCCATTCAGCTTGTCGATGGCGTCGCGTTCCGCGACACCATCTTTCGCCTCTTAAGCGCGTCATGGGTGACTCGCCCTGTCAGGCAGCATTCACGACAGGCAAGTCAACGGGCTTACACGCTGACCTCAAACCACACGAGGTAATCAATAGTTCGCCGATGCAGCCGCGCGTCCGGTTCGAATTCGGGCGCGTCCAGTTGCCGCTCGGCGGATTCAAAGGCAGTTTCAATCGCCGCGAAGACCGACAGACGCAAATCTGCCAAGCCGTCATACTCCGGTCCATACAGATCGATCTGCAGCCGGTAGGCGTCCTGGTCGGACGCGCCGCAGACGGTGTTCTCCGGCACTACGGCCGAAAAGGTGTAGCGGATCGCGGGCCAGGTGGAGAGCGAGGCGGGCAAGACGACCGGATTGTCAACGGCGATTTAAAAGTGACACATTTTTTTGGCGACCAGCGATTTAAAACTGATACACC
>LXRJ01000130.1 GCA_001684025.1 Candidatus Glomeribacter gigasporarum
CGAATCGGCGTCTGGGCTTCATTCCCAAACCATGCTGTTTCATGATCCGGGCCACTCGTTTGTGATTGATGCCATGACCCTGTGCTTGGAGAGCACGGGTGATACGACGATACCCATAACCCGATAGTTCGTCCTGAATGGCGTCTATCCGCTCTACAATCTGTTCATCGCTCAAGCGAGAAGCTCGCGGATGGGCATGATAATAAAAAGTGCTACGCGGGAGCTGGATCATCTGACACCCCCGCCGGATTGAGCAGACAGCGGGCCGCTGATGATGGATGAGGTCTCGCTGCTGGCACCGAGTGGCCGCTGTGGCGTTTTTTTGAGTAGGTCCACCTCCATCGTGAGTTGCCCCACTTTGCGCTCCAATGCTGCGATTTTTGCTTCGTATTCCGAGATCGTCGTGGCTGCCGCTTCTTCAGCATTCAGTTCGCCACGATCATACTGGCTCAGCCACAACTGAATCAGGTTGGCTGAAATTTGGTAAGTGCGCCGCGCTTCGCGCCGCCCAATCTTGCCGTTCCGGATATCCGTGCACAGTTGCAACTTGAACTGCAGACTGTGCCGACGATAGAGACCTCTTGCTGACATCATGCTGCTCCTTTTGAAAAGGCCCAGCAAGCGTATCAATGTATCGGCTTTGAATTGTCCAACTTTAGGGGTTCACTCCAGTTTTAAGTTGCTGTTGACAACGCGTCAAGAGGACCTCGTCAAAGGGGGAGCCGTCACCCGCACAGCTGAGTGCGGTGCCTGAGCCGAATCCCCCTCAACACCCGCGTCGCAAACCGTTGCCCGAACATTTGCCGCGCGAGACGGTCATTGACCCRCCGGAGTCGATGCARTGTCCCCATTGYCAGGGCGTGCTGCASGCSATMGGCGAAGAAGTGTCCGAGCAAYTGGAATACGTRCCAGGCCGRTTYAAAGTGATCCGRCACATCCGSCCSAARCACATCTGCCGCCGCTGCGTGTGGATCACGACCGCACCGGYCTCCMGCCGACCCTTCATGCRYGCTCTGCCAGGGCCGGGCCTTCTGGCGCATGTGCTCGTGTCTAAATATAGCGATCATCTGCCGCTCTACCGTCAGTCCGAGATTTACGCGCGTGAAGGCGTGCGACTCGCGCGCTCGACGCTGGCCGATTGGGTGGGCGCGGCCAGCTGTTTACTGCATCCATTGGTTGAAGCATTACGCCATTATGTATGGAAGGCAGACAAACTTCACGCGGACGACATCCCTGTGCCTGTATTGGATCCTGGTTCTGGTCGCACCAAAACGGGACGGCTCTGGGGCTATGTGCGCGACGGGCGGCCYGCSGGCSATTCAACGCCGCCCGCGGTCTGGTTCGCCTATTCGCCCGACCGCCGCGCACAACATCCGCAGGCACATCTGAGCGCTTTCCAAGGSGCACTRCAGGCCGATGGKTAYGCGGGCTTCGATGCMTTATAYGAAACRAARCCCATYCAGGAAGTCGCCTGCTGGGCGCACGTGCGCCGAAAGTTYTATGAACTSTATCARGCGCAATCCTCYCCTCTGGCGGCTCAAGCACTTGAGTACATCCAAACACTGTACGGCATTGAAACCCGTGTGCGCGGGCAACCCCCCAATGTCCGGCGCGACGCACGGCAACGCCAAGCCGCCCCTGTGCTGACACAATTGCGCGGCTGGCTCTCTCAAACACTTGCGCAAATCTCACAGAGATCAACACTCGCAGTGAGCATCCGCTATGCCTTGACTCGGTGGGATGCACTCACCCGTTATTGTGATAACGGCTTACTTGAGATAGACAATAACGCCGCTGAACGCGCACTGCGCACGGTGGCTCTAGGACGCAAGAACTATTTATTTGCGGGCTCCGATACCGGCGGGCATCGCGCCGCCGCGCTCTATAGCCTGATCGGAACCGCTAAACTCAACGGCTTCGACCCCTACGCCTATTTACTCTCTGTGCGCGCGCGCATCGCCGAGCAGCCCGCCAATTGCGTGGATCAACTGCTCCCTTGGAATCTGACTGAACTCAGCACCGCCGAGTCTTCCAAATCTGCATGAACCCGTTCAGACATGCCTCTCAAAAAATGAGCGACGATGGCGCGCGCTTTCCTCTCTGCGCATGACGCCATCTTTAGTGTCCACTTACATTTTTTAGTGGACACTATTCTGGCTCTCTAATCTCTGTTTCGATATAAGGTGCTTGGCCGGACGGTTACTGACAAACAAAATAGTATGTAGAAGCTTTTTCAGGCAATTTACCACTGCCTATCACTGTTAACGGCAGAGATGGGAAAGGCATCCCAGAAATTCTTCAATCCATTGAACCTTTCCCGGTCAACGTCACCGTTCACGCCAGGAACAGCGCCTTTATTCGTATATTGCCACAGAATAAAATCTTTCCAAGGCGCGGGTATGGCCGGTTGGTTAACGTTCCAGTGAGCGATGTTCAGCAGATAATTTCTCAAAATAGTGTCGGTACGATTCCCGATAATTGCTCTCAAAATGTTGGACTGCCATATACGATAGGCCAGATCGCAGTTTTATCTCGGACCTCTTTTTGCCAGTGTTTGAAAGTCAACCGACTGATTATGATGCGAGAGATCGATCACAATATCCGGTAACGTGCTTAGTCTGCTCTCAATGCTATGCTAAACGGTTTGTTTGCAGTAATTGTTCAGCAAATCCGTCCAAGCGACAAGAGTCATCGGAGAAGATGACGCTACATGATTGGTAATTCCTAATCTGATAGAAATTGCAGCAAGAATGCTTTTCATTTTCTACCTCCCTTGCTTTTTAACAAGAAATGTTATTTCGTCATTTTTTAGAATGCCTTGCCTCATATCAAACGCACTTAAGATTTGATACACCGATTAATCAGGTGATAGTACTCTCCATGAGGTTAGGGTCAGTCAAGTTCTGCTTGGGTTGCGGTTAAAGGACATTGTTTGGCCACACTGTCCAGGCAGTGACCGATGAGGCCCGCCCGACGTTTATCTTTTAACGGTAAGACTCGCCAGCAATGGGGACGACATGGGCGTGATGGAGCCGTCGATCCAACCGGGCAGCGGTTAAGGTGGTGTCCTGCGCGAAGGTCTGATCCCATTGACCGAAGGACAAATTACTGGTGATGATCAAACTGCCAACCTCATACCGTTTCGCCACGATCTGGAACAGCAAATTCGCTTGCTCGCGGTTCATGGGTAAATAGCCCACCTCGTCGTCAATGATGAGCAACCGATAAGCCATCACGAAACGCTTCATGACGGTGGCCAGACTGTTTTTCTGCTGTGCGATCGTCAACGTGATGAGCAATCCGCCGCTGTAGTGAAACGGGTTTTGATCCCCGCTTGGGTGGCGCGATACCCCAGTGCAATCGCGAGAGAGGTTTTACCCACCCCACTGGGGCCCAGCAACACACCGTTCTCGGCCCGCTCCATAAAGGCTAAGCTGCCTCATTTCTGAATCAGGGGCTTGGGGGCACCTCTGGCGAAGGCAAAATCGTAATCGTCCAGGGTTTTAATGGCAGGGAACCCAGCCATTTGTGTCAAGGTCGCGCGGGTTCGTTCTTGCCGGACCTGGGTTCGGCCTGGAGGGCGTGCGCTAAGAAATCGAGGGCGCCCAGTTCCTGTTTGGCTGCCATTTGGCTCAGCTGCGTCATGTGGCCGGGCAGATGCAGCAAGCGCAGCTGAGTGCATAAGTGTTGATATGCATCGAAAAATGAGCCACTAAAAGGGAAATGTGCATGTAAAAGTGACCCACGT
>LXRJ01000154.1 GCA_001684025.1 Candidatus Glomeribacter gigasporarum
GGGGGGGAATGCCCGTTTCTGGGGCAAGAAGCATGGGTCGCAACAGATGGACGATTCAGCCCTTGCTGTGCACCCGATAAAGAACGACGCACATTAGGGGACTTTGACAGTTTAGCTGATCAAAGCCTGGATGAAATCTGGCATGGGCCCTTATATGAATCGCTTTATCGAAACTATATGCAGCATGCAGTATGTAAAGGGTGCAATATGCGTAAACCTGCTGCCTAAAGCGGGTTATTAATAGCTTTTACGAGGTTATCCGCTGCCTGCTTTATTGTTCACTGTCTTCGAAGCCGCGCCTTGCTGTATCTGATTGGAGCACTGCCCTGAATTCAGTCTGGAGGTATTCGTGAATCGACAACACTGGCAACAAACTGTCGTATCGCCTTGTGAAACTTTTCATTTATGGCAAGGTGAGCCTTTATACATGCAGCGTTATTCTCATGTACTGAAATATCATGAGCCAGGGTTAGCCCCCGCCAGAGATACCGAATGCGCTTTCCATATCGATATACAGGGTCAACCTGCTTATGCAGCGCGTTTTATTGACACTTTCGGCTTTTATCATGGCCTAGCGGCGGTTAGGGATTCACAAGGCTGGTTCCATATTCATCCTGATGGCCAGGCGTGCTATCCAGAACGTTATCGTTGGTGTGGCAATTTTCAGGAAGGATTATGTCCTGTCAAAACGGATTCAGGTCTTTATTTTCATATTAGTTACCAAGGTCAAAAAGCTTATCCTGAGCAGTATCTCTATGCGGGCGATTTTAAGGATGGATTTGCGGTCGTTTGTAACCAGCAGGGTTTGCACTCGCATATTAACTTTCAAGGCCATTTGCTCCATCAGCGATGGTTTCTTGATTTAGATATCTTTCATAAAGGCACCGCGCGAGCGAAAGATGAACGCGGCTGGTTCCATATCAATAAACACGGTCGCGAGCTTTATCCGCAACGTTATGCGGCCATTGAAGATTTTTATAATGGCCTTGCGCGTGTAGAAACTTTTGAGGGCGCCTTATTCACCATCGATCACGCGGGCAAGGCAATGACGCAGTTACATCCTGCGCGTCAAAAACCCTGGCAGACCCTGTCTGCAGATATGGTGGGTTTCTGGCGTACAGAAACGATTGCGACTGCGATACAGCTCAGCCTATTCGATTACTTACCCGGTACGAGTGCAGAGATTGCCGAACGATCCAATCTGCCGAAAACGCAAGTCGAGCGTTTACTGCGTGCGCTATGGGAATTGGATCTACTGAATTTCCAGGATACACGTTGGCATCTCACCTCTAAAGGGCAGTTGCTCACTCCGCAAGAACAAAGTTTCTTGGCGGCAGCGGCTAACATGTGGTCAGATGTCAATATCCAAGCATGGCGGCGTTTGCCCGATGCAATTCGCACAGACGGTGACCCACCTCTACCGCACTTCAAAGCGAGCGCTTCCAGTCAAAAGCAGCAGCAGTATCATCGGGCGCTTGACGGCTACTCCGCTCAAGACTTTTCTGCATGGCACATCCCGGCAGACTGGCCGTCGCATCGAACACTGATCGGCGCAGGACGAACGGCTAAAGTCTGGCTAGAGAAACTCTTGCAGAAATATCCCCATCAGCGCGCAGTTTTACTGGGGGAAAACCATACACTGCAGCATGCGGTTATCCCGCCCGAAATTATTGCACGCTATGTTTTATCCCCGCATTCTATTCTCGAACCCTGGCCGCAGTCAGCCAATGCAATTGTGCTTCCTAGAGTCCTACATTATTGGCCGGACCAGCAGGCATTGAGCATTCTTAAGAATGCCCGTCAAGCGTTGTTACCCAACGGCAAGATATATCTATTTGAAATGCTATTGGTTCATGAGCATCCGGATGGCAGTTTGCTGGATTTGAATATGCTTGCGGAAAGCGGTGGAAAGCTGCGTTTCCTAACACAGTGGGAACAGTTATTCACCGACAGCCAATTGAAATTAATAGCAAACAAACCGCTGACCGCGTGGCTCAATATGTTGGTTCTGAAAGCAGAATAAGCGGTTCGAGAGATGAGCGCAGCGGCACAGACCTTTCGGGAACAAGGGGTGAGTGTATGGCCGAAGCTTTGCACGCACATACAAGCCCACGCTGTTTATCAAGAGGTTGGGGCGAGCATTCGCCAGTGCGCCTGCGAATTGAATTGCACAACTGAACAGTATTTACGTAATGTGAGCCGCTGGGTCGATCCCTCTCCGATAACACGCCCCATTTATCGTTGGGCCAAGGCTTTTTTTAGCGATGTTTTAAGCGAGCAGTTTGGGAAGGATATCGAATTGATGAAGATGAACATCATTAGTAAATCCGCCCATGCACGCCAGTCTATCCCCTGCCATCAGGATATTGCCTATTCACGCGAGCATCCTTATGAATTCTCTTTATGGTTTGCATTGCAGGACGTCACTCTCAACGATGGCGTATTTGAATGTTTACCGGGCAGTCATACCGGAGTCATCGCTCCGGCAGTAGATTTCTGGCAACCTGAGTTTGTCGATCAGATGGTTTTATCGGACATTTGGCGAAATCACTTTATTCGTCTACCTATTCAAGCTGGAGATGCCATTTTATTTGATTCCCGAATTTGGCATCGAAGCGCTATCAGCGATTCAGGTTGCGACCGTTTTGCGATTGTGACCCGTTGGCGTCGGGCCGATTATCGACCGCCCATTGATATTCCCGAAAAGATCCCAGCCTATTTTGGCATGTGGACCTGTAGCCGATTAACAGCTTCACTTTTACAGCAAGGGTTAACCGATATTTTTCATGACTTTGACAAAGAGGCCATTTCCGACTTGGCTACCTCTATTCAAATATGGCAACAGAAACTCCGTCAACACGAAAAACTTCCATTTACGATTGATCGCGCGCAAGCGCAACAAGCACTCAATAATTTATCCATATTGCATCAGGCTGCTGAACGTCATAACGGCGGCGATGCGCAAGGCATTGTTTATCTTAATGTGTGGGCTCACTTTTTGAAACCGTTATCGAAATGGTTGAATCGATCTGCGCATCATGAGGAAAGGAACAGCAATGAACGAGCAGTTTGAGCATGACGGTTTTTTT
>LXRJ01000191.1 GCA_001684025.1 Candidatus Glomeribacter gigasporarum
CCGGCCAGCCGTACCCTCTGGACGCTGATGTGCCTTGTCCATCATCGCGAACGTGATGACGGGCTGGTTACGGTAAAAGATGATGGGAAGCTCAACGTTGTGCGGAAGATGCACAACCGGCGCGGGCGCGCTTTGGGCGGAATGTGTCATGGCATGACTCCAACAGAGCGGTTTATTTACCGCCAGCCCGCTATGAAACGGGGTGGCAGACCGAATGGGATTCATAGACCGGACTGTTGGAACCGGCGAGCCTTGCGGCTCCCCCATCCGGCCCGCCATAGGAGCGATGCCAGACGTTTGACACAAAAAAAGCCGCTTCCGTTGRGKGCGGCRCGGCTTCTCTGCGCCRAYAGTACTCGGGCTATGAAACCCGCCTGYTKWTKTMTMARCATTARGCAYAATATACGCCGCCYYWTCGRAGGAAGTCAAKAGCTGCYGTGATAGAATTYKGGGYAAGGAGAAWTGATCTATGGCACTCGCCGCATTCGATACGCTTAAATTTGCTAACCGGCTCAAATCAGTCGGTATTCCGCTCGCGCAAGCAGAAGCGGAAGCGGAAGTTTTGGCTGAAATTTTTGAAGTCAACCTGCGCGATCTAGCAACTAAAGACGATTTGCAGCGGGAAATAGCTGGCTTGCGCAAAGATGTACACCGCGAAATCGGCGATCTGCGCAAGGACATGGACGCCAAGCACGAATTGCTGCGCAAGGACATGGGTGTAATGGAGCAACGCTTCGACGCCAGGCTAGACAAGCTGCTTTTGCAACTAACAAACCGGCTAGGCGGTATCGTCGTTGCTGGCGTCGTTGTCATTGCCGCGCTCCCTGCAATTTCCAAGTATTTGCATCTCGCTAGCTGACTCACGCGGCTTCCCTCCCCAACAGATAGCCTGCATTGCCCCAGCCTTCCTTGCACTGGCGCTGCTATCACGGAGCCAAGGTGTCTAGGCAGGCACTGAAGAACACGAGCAGAGATCATGCGTGTGCTCCTTTGCTAAATCCGCCATAAGGGACAAATTTAGTTTCAAGGTGTTCCTGATATCTGAAAATAAGATCGGAAATCGCCTCAATGACGGTTCGTTCGTGGTAATTATTCAATAGATGCACAATCTGGCTGACGCGGATTTCACGGGATGTTTTTGCGGAATAAATCGCTTCAACAAGGGGTTGAAGTTCAAACGCTTGTTTATCAGGGCGCATCGTTATGCTCCTTCATTACATTGCTAATAAAACGTGTAGTCATTGCCGCGCGCACACCAGCCATTACGTCATACATGCAGTGCCTGAAACGGAAAAAATTGAATCTGAAAATGAGGAGGTCACATGGAAAGAAACGGGAGAACGTATTAGGGCATTTACTTATTGCGGGCACTGTAGCCAGCCCAGCATGTTTGTTCTTGTTCCCCGCGAGTCTCGCTCCAATGTCCATAGTTCTCTGCACGTAAATCGAGATCCACGTGTGCAAATGGGGTTTCTCAACAGATTGCGGCCCTTGTATGACCTGGTTAATCCCAATGCCAGCTTGGTTGATCCTGGGGCTGCAAGCAGTCGGTACTACGCTATCCCTTCTGATGAATCGGCTTGCGTTCTTAATGCGTCTTATAAAGTTGAGGCCCAATATCCTTCCTGTGATATTGAACAACCAGAAGCAGAATTTCTTCCGCCGGGGATTGCTCTGGATCTTTCTGAGCTGCTTCAAATACAGCACTCTTCGCCTCGCTGGACAGTTGCTGCTTGCCGTCGTATTTTGGAAAAAGCCTGTAAAGAAGCATTGAAAGAAAATACAGAAAAGAAACCCCTTTATGATTTGATTGAAGCCGCCTTGAACAATCTTGAGACCACGCAACAAATTTCTAAATGGGCGCATACTTTGCGCGTGTTGGGCAATGAGGCTGTCCATAAAAGTGACAAAGCCATTACTGCTAAGGAAGCACAACAATCTTGTGATCTGACACGCCTTTTGTTGGATCTGCTCTTTGTATACCCTGAGAAAATTAAAAAGTTGCGTAATAGCAAGGACGATTAATCCGCGCAGCGGCACCTCAATTCCAGACCGCCGAAATTCGTCGTTTTGAGAAAAATCAACAAGATAGAAGTCTTCCCCTTGGATAAAACGGTCACGGTTCTCGCGGAAATTGCGTCCAGCCGTACCTTCGGGCCGGCCATGCACGCGGTCGATCATCGCGAGCGTGACGACGCGCTGCCCGTTGAATTCAACCGGCGTAAGAAGCGTGTTGTGCACCGTGATGGGGTGTTGAACCTCCGTCATTTCATCCTCTTTTATTGCCGGACACCCGCGCATCGCCGGACACCCGCGCATCGCCGGATACCCGCGCGTTACCGCCTACCCACGCCTCTCCGTAATGGCTCAAGTTCTCTTCTTTCTCGATATAGCCGCCGAGTTCACCCGCCTTAACCTCGCCGAAATCTCTTAACGCACGGATGCGGTAGAGCTTTT
>LXRJ01000047.1 GCA_001684025.1 Candidatus Glomeribacter gigasporarum
ACACCTATTCTGATGATCTAAAGCCTGCTTTTATACAAGGCTTTTGACCGGACGCTTACGATTGTCAAACAAAATAGTATGTAGGAAACACTGTACTGATCCGAATCAAATCGTCCGTTGAAAATTTATTCACAAACACGGGATTATTCAATATCGATTGGGCAAATTCCAAATAGTCTTGGGCTCTATGGGCCAATGCATGTCCACTGAGCTGATCCAGCAATGCGGCGTTCCCAAAATCATCTGATCGATCTGTGAAGGCGCGCGTATTGCCTGTCGATTTGAAATCAGTGCCACATATTTTATGCTGCATTAATTCCTTAGAGTCAAAGATTTTGTCAACCAGCGCTGGATGTGCGCGCGATCCGGAATAGTTGCCTGTTTTCTAATCTATCGCAGCGCTTCGCGTTCTAATTGCTCAGGGGAAATATGGCGCACATCGGTCCCCTTGGCGATATAAATCGTAAATTCAGCGAGATTGGTTGCGTGGTCGCCGATCCGCTCGATGGCTTTCGCAACCGATAGACAATCCAGTCCGGTTGAAATCATGTGTACGTCTTCTTTCATAGAGGTGATGAGTGTGCGTACAAAAGCGCGAAACGCATCATTGATGACGCAGTCGTCGCGCACGACCTGCGCTGCCGCCGCGGTATCCAGATGCACAAAAGACTCCAGCGCGCGATGCAGCATCGACACCCCCATTGCACCCGCTTGTTCCAATTCAGCGTAATGGATCATGTGCCGCTGGGTATGGGTCTGCTGCAAGCGTTGCGTACACACGGCGATCTTTACAGCTTCGTCGCCGGCGCGCTCAAGATTGGTAATGATTTTGGAAATCGCCATCAGCAAACGCAAATCCCGCGCGGCTGGCTGACGCCGGACAATGACGTTGCTGCACTCCTGATCGATTTCAATCTCCAGCGCATTGACGCGTTGTTCATTTGAAATGACGCGCTGCACAGCCGGTGCATCCAGATGGTTCAGCGCATCCATCGCGTCGGCGGCCTGCGTCTCGACCAAGCGGCCCATTTCAAGCATTTGAGCGCAGAGGGATTTCAGATCGGCGTCGAATTGGCTGGAGAAATGTTTGTCGATCATAGTGTCTTTTATTCTCTAACTTTTTAACCGATGCGGCCGGTAATGTAATTTTCGGTTTCTTGACGCGCTGGTTTGATAAAGAGCCGCTGGGTTTCGCCAAACTCAATCAATTCGCCCAAATACATATAAGCCGTATAGTCTGAGCAGCGGGCCGCCTGCTGCAAATTATGGGTCACGATGACGACGGTGTAATCGTGCGTCAGTTCAGAGATTAACTCTTCGATCCGTCCGGTGGAAATCGGGTCGAGCGCTGAGCACGGCTCATCGAGCAAGAGCACTTCCGGATGAATCGCGATTGCGCGCGCAATGCATAACCGTTGCTGCTGCCCCCCCGACAGACTGGCGCCGCTCTGACGCAATTTATTCTTCACTTCATTCCAGAGCGCTGCCTTGGTCAGCGCCCATTCGACGCGCGCGTCCATCTCCGCGCGCGATAGACGCTCAAACAATTTCACGCCGAACGCGATATTGTCGTAAATCGACATCGGAAACGGGGTTGGCTTCTGAAAGACCATCCCAACGCGCGCGCGCAACCATGCAATATCCTGCTTGGGGTGCAACAGATTTTCGCCGTCCATCCAGATTTCGCCTTCGGCGCGTTGTTCGGGATAGAGGATGTACATTTTGTTGAAGGTGCGCAGCAGCGTAGATTTACCGCATCCTGAAGGCCCGATAAAAGCGGTGACTTTGCGCTCTGGAATGCTCAGTTCGATATTTTTAAGCGCATGCGTGCGGCCATAATAAAAATTGAGGCGCCGCACTTGTAACTTTGCTTTGACGGATGGAATGGCGCGATCCGAAGGGAGCATTTCAAGCACCTGTTTTCTTTCTAAACGCTAAACGGGCGAGCATATTCAAACCCAGGATACTCAGGGTAATCAACAGCACGCCGGCCCATGCAAGCTGCTGCCAACGCGTGTAGGGACTCATTGCAAACTGAAAGATCGTCACTGGCAGGGTCGCGATCGGCTGGCTTAAATCGACGCTAAAGAAGCGATTGGAGAGCACGGTGAATAACAACGGCGCCGTTTCTCCCGCAATGCGCGCGACCGCCAACAACAGTCCAGTGATAATCCCGCTCGCGCTCGCTTTGAGCGTAGTCGCGCCAATCATTTTCCACTTTGGCGCGCCCAGTGCAAACGCCGCTTCGCGCAAAGCGTCAGGGACTAGCTTGAGCATGCTTTCAGTGGTGCGCACAATCATCGGGATTTGCAGCAGCGCGAGCGCAATCGCGCCGGCCCAGCCGCTGAAATGCCCAAATGGCGCGACGCAGAGCGCGTACACAAAAAGGCCAATTACGATCGATGGCGCGCAGAGCAAAATATCGTTGATAAAGCGCGCTGTCTCGGCAAGGCGGCTACGGCGTCCGTATTCAGCTAAATAGATGCCCGCCAGGATCCCCAGCGGCGCGCTGATCGCCGTCGCCAGTCCAGCCAGCATCAGGCTTCCAATGATGGCGTTCGCCAATCCCCCTTCTTCTGTATTGGGGGGCGGCGTCATCGCGGTGAATAGGGAGAGCGACCATCCGCCCGTCCCCTGTTTGAGCGTTGTGATCAAGATCCAGGCGAGCCATAGCAAGCCGAATGCCATCGCCGCCAGCGACAGCATCAGCGCAATCCCATTGCGCCAGCGCCGCGCCTGTACGCGCATGCAGACGCGCCGCTTCATGATGGCGTGTTGTTGCGCGCCACACGTAGCATCATCACCTTCGATAAAGCCAGCGCGGCAAATGTAATGAGAAAGAGAATCAGCCCAAGCGCCATCAGCGCCGCGCTATGTAATCCAGGGCCCGCTTCAGAAAATTCATTGGCAAGCAGCGAGGTAATGCTATTGCCTGGAGAAAAAAGGGATAGATCGTTCAATGCATTGCTATTACCGATCACGAATGTCACCGCCATCGTTTCACCCAGCGCGCGTCCGAGTCCAAGCGTGATACCGCCGATCACCCCGGATTGAGTATAAGGCAGGACCACATAACGCATGACTTCCCAGGTCGTGCAACCCATGCCATAGGCCGATTCTTTCAGCATGACCGGTGTAAGCTGAAATACTTCACGCATCACAGACGCGATATACGGCATGATCATAATCGCCAGAATCATGCCGGCGCACAATAAACCGATTCCAACCGGCGGCCCTTGAAACAAGGGCCCGATCAACGGGAGCGGTCCTAAAAATTTCCTGAGCGGCTTTTGAACATGCCCGGCAAAGATGGGGGCAAATACCAGCAGCCCCCACATCCCGTAGACAATCGATGGAATAGCTGCCAATAGTTCAATTGCCGCGCCCAGCGGACGGCGTAACCATATCGGTGAGAGTTCAGTTAAAAAAAATGCAATGCCAAAACTCATGGGTACTGCACACAATAGGGCAATGAGAGCGGTGATCAGTGTGCCGTAAACGGGTGCGAGCGCGCCGAAAGAATTAGAAGGCGGATCCCAGTGATGGCTCCATAAAAATTCCGCGCCGCAGGTGCGGAGAATGGGCCATGATTCAATCAGTAGCAAGATGAAAATCCCGCCGAATAAAAACAAGATTATCCACGCCGCCAGCCGCGCTGCGGCGGTGAAGGCAAAATCGCCGACTCGGTTAGAGGACCGGCGCGGCAAGCTTTTGGACAGGTTCTGAGATGCCATACGGCTGGGTTCTGGACATGAAGGAACAGCAGGCAAACAGCAGATGTATCAGATGTATAGCAGTCGATCCACATCTAATCTTCAGGGCGTATCGGCCATTGCGCCCGCACCTGATCAATTGCCGCTGCGGGCAGCATAATGTAATCGAGATCGCTGGCCGCCTGCGCGCCGTTTTTGAAAGACCACTCAAAGAATCTCAACGCTTGAATGGCTTGCTTGGAGGAAGGTTGCGCTGCATGTAAGAGGGCAAAAGTAACGCCAATAATCGGCCAAACATTTTGACGCTCGGCAGTCGCTAGGTCCAGATCAAAGGATTTTGTCCAGTCGACGGTTGCGAGCGCGGCTTTAAAGGTGTGCGCTTTCGGGACAACAATAGCGCCAGAGGCATGACGCAGCTGGATATAGGACATTTTGTTCTGCTTGGCATAGGCCCACTCGACATAACCAATCGCGCCTTTTAGACGCGCGACGAATGCGGCGACGCCATCATTACCCTTCCCTCCTATACCGACCGGCCAGCTCACGGTTGCCCCTTCTCCGACCGTAGTCTTCCATTGCGCGTTGGCTTTCGATAAATAGTGCGTCCAGATGGCGCTGGTGCCTGAGCCGTCTGCGCGCCGCACCACGGCAATATCGAGGCCGGGCAGTCGAGCGCGTGCGTGCAATGCGGGATTGAGCTTAATGATTTCAGGATCGTTCCATTTTTTGATTTTTCCTAAATAGATATCTCCTAATATTTGGCCCGTTAATACCATTTCACCCGGCTTGATTCCAGGTACATTCACAACCGGCACAACGCCGCCGGCGATCGTTGGGAATTGGAGCAAATTGGCTTTGGCCAAAGCCTCAGCGGATAGAGGCATATCACTCGCGGCAAAATCCACGGTTTTTGCGATGATTTGTTTGATGCCAGCGGATGAGCCAATGCCTTGATAGTTCACTTTGATGCCGCTGGCTTTTTGGTATGCGTCTGCCCATTGCGCATAAATCGGTGCAGCGAAGGTACTGCCTGCACCGGTGATCTCAGCAGTGTGAACGGGTAGGGTAAAGCACGCGGCGGCAAAACCGGCGACGAGCGCTTTGAACAAATTCATCGGGGAACTCCAGCAGGTTGACACGGTTATACGTTCCAGAAAGTGATTTCGTCAATGGCTGTAAGATGATATTTTATGAAGCGAAGTTTGATTGCTGATCAAAAAGCGGCGTATAGTCTACCATTTGTTCTAAATACGCAAGAGGCGCACAGCAGGGTCAAATACTTGCTTTTATTTGGAAAGTAATTTTTCTTTAATATATAGATAAACAAAATAGATTAAGATATAAAATTTTCATGCTAACTCAATTGCAAGGATAATAAATAGTTTAGCTAAATGATGGACCAAAAATGATTTCTACTTTATCAGTGCCCAACGAGATACTGACCAGGATTTTGTGTTATTTATGAGAGATCTATTGAATTGTCAAGTTGTTTCTAAGCAATTTAATGAATGTGTAGTAACCAGTATTCTGGATCAGGCTAGAAAAATCCAGGTAGTGTTTGAATGTTCTCCTCATTATTAGTTCCGCCGGGCTTGCGGAAGTGCTGCATCCAGAATATCAGTTCAATGAATTTGGAAACTTCAAGGGCGCTAATGCGCCCGTTTGCAAACCGTATGGGAATACGTTTGCCTTCGATGACCTGCTCCCCTTAAACCGTTACTAAGTGGAAGTTAGCTAAGTCCGTCAAACTATAAGAAATGGAATAGATGACGGACATAAAAGGAAATCGATTTACAGAAGACTAAATCATCGGATTTATGAAGCAAGCCGAAGCCAGTCTGCCGGTCAAGGAGTTATGCCGACGAGGCGGTTTTTCAGATGCGACGTTTTATCAATGGCAATCCAAATATGGCGGGCTGGAGGCATCGGAGGCCAGACGGCTCAAAGCGCTTGAGAGTGAGAATGCCAAGCTCAAGATGGAATATTAACTCTTCTAGAAGCGCGTGATTGCGAAATATCATCTATTTCAGGAGATAGGGTTGCAGAATTGAAGAAATTAAAACGAGTCGATAACGGCATTCCTGACCGTGAGAAGATCATCGGTATGAACAACGATATATTAGAAAGAGAGGCTTTCTCGATATTCCCGATAACTACGGGATTCCCCCCGCTCGGCTTTGCAGTTTCTCATTAGTACATCTAGCGGCTAGAGGGTGCCTTTTGTGCCCGCATTTAAATAGCGGCAGCAATGGTTTGGGCAATGTGCGTTGCACTCTGCATATCCTTCGCTTCAACCATAATCCGCAATACGGGTTCAGTGCCCGAGGCGCGAATTAAGGCGCGGCCTTCTTCCCCCAGGAAGGCGCGCGCTTGTTCAATGGCTGCGTTGAGCGGCGCGCTACGCTGCCAGTCCAGTCCGGGCGGCAGAGGCACATTCACCAGTTTCTGTGGAAATAGGTGTACATTGTGCAGTAATTCCGCAAGTGTTTTGCCGCTGCGCTTTAAAGCAGCTAGAACCAGCAAGGCGGAAATAATGCCATCACCCGTCGTGTGATGGGCGAGCGACACAATGTGCCCAGAACCTTCGCCGCCGAGCGGCCAGTTGCGTTCACGTAGTTTTTCCAGTACGTAACGGTCGCCAACTGCCGCGCGCTCAAACGCGATGCCGCGCGTCTTGAGCGCCGTTTCCACCGCCAGATTGGTCATCCATGTGCCGACCACGCCTTTGATCCGGCCGTGCGTCGAAATTCGATCTGTCGCGAGGACATATAGCAATTCATCGCCGTTATAGAGGCGCGCGGCGCTATCCACGATCTGAACGCGGTCTGCGTCTCCGTCAAGCGCGATGCCAAAATCAGCCTGATGTTCGCGCACCGCCTGCATCAGCGCTTCTGGCACCGTCGCGCCGCAACCGTCATTGATGTTGAAACCGTTTGGGTGAACGCCTAGTTCAATCACTTTCGCGCCGAGTTCATGGAAAACGTGCGGCGCAATATGATAGGCCGCGCCATGTGCGCAATCGACCACTAATTTGAAGCCGTGCAAATCAAACTGAGTCGGAAAAGCGCTTTTACAGAATTCGATATAGCGGCCAGCGGCGTCATCGAGCCGGCGCGCCTTACCTAATTGTTGAGACGGCGCGCAGTTGAGCGGTTGCCGCAGCTGCGCTTCAATCATGCGCTCAATTGCATCGGATAATTTATTGCCATCGGCTGAGAAAAACTTAATCCCATTATCATCGTATGGATTATGGGAAGCGCTAATCACGACGCCTGCCGAGAGGCGCAGCGCGCGCGTCAGATAGGCGACGCCCGGGGTAGGCATTGGACCCGCCAGCATCACATCGACGCCCGCAGCGGAGAATCCAGCCTCAAGCGCTGCTTCGAGCATATAACCGGAGACGCGCGTGTCTTTTCCAATTAAGACTATCGGATGATTGCCGCTCTGCAAACAATGCGCGTCGTGTGCCAGCACTTTGCCCGCTGCATACCCTAGACGCAGAACGAAATCGGGCGTAATCGGCGCCATGCCGACCTTGCCGCGAATCCCGTCAGTGCCGAAATAGGACCGGGTCATGGCCTCTCTTCTTTCTGAACTTCATCCCATACTTTTAACGCATCGACGGTTGACCCCACATCGTGTGCGCGAATAATGCGGGCGCCGCGCTGTGCGGCGCATACGGCCGCCGCAATACTTGCGGCAAGCCGCTCATCTGGCGCGCGGCTCGTCACCGCACCTAACATCGACTTGCGGGAAAGGCCGGCGAGAAGCGGAATCCGCGGTAATGCGAGATTCGATAATTGCGCAAGGAGTTGGAAATTGTGTGCAACGGTTTTACCAAACCCGAAGCCGGGGTCGATTGCGATGCGCGCGCGTGCAATGCCCGACGCTTCAAGCGTCTCGACACGTTCGCGCAGAAAACCCGCCACTTCAGCGACCACATCTTGATAGGAGGGCGCGCGTTGCATTGTTTGCGGCGTATCCAGCATATGCATTACGCATACCCCACAGTTGCTGACACGCACTGCGTCGAGTGCGCCGGGTTGGCGGAATCCCCGCACATCGTTGATCAAATCCGCGCCCGCATCGAGCGCGGCGCGCATGACCTGCGGCTTATACGTATCCACTGAAAGGGGAATGCCTATCTGTCGCAAGGCATGTACCACCGGAATGACGCGTTTAAGTTCTTCAGCGGCGGATACGGGCGTCGTTCCTGGACGCGTTGACTCGCCGCCGATATCAATTAGATCGGCGCCTTCTTCGACCATTTGCTGCGCGCGCGCGCGCGCAGCGTCAAGCGTCGTATAGCGCGCCCCGTCGAAAAAAGAATCTGGTGTGAGGTTGAGAATGCCCATGACCAACGGGCGTGTGAACGAGAGGCGGAAACGTCCGCATTGAAAATACATATATTTCTAAGATCATGAACAGACTCAAGCAGCTTGGGTGATGCCACCGCCCGCAGGTTCCACAGGCGATGTGCTGTCATTGCTATCGTTTGCGTCGCTGTCCGGTTTATTGTCTGATGGCTTGTCTTTAGGCGGACGCGGCGGACGGCCCGCCATGATGTCATTGACTTGACCGGCATCGACCGTTTCCCATTCAAGCAATGCTTTAACCATCGCTTCCACTTTGTCGCGGTTCCGCTCAAGCAATGCGCGCGCCCGCGCATACTGTTCATCCAGGATACGCCGAATTTCGCCATCGACTTTTTGTTGCGTCGCTTCGGAGACTGTTGACGCCATTTTGCCGAATAGGGTGTCCTGTTCGGTGTTGACGTACACCATCGTGCCGAGGGAATCCGACATTCCATAGCGTGTAACCATATCGCGCGCCATTTTGGTCGCGCGTTCAAAATCGTTTGAAGCGCCGGTTGACATTGAATTTAGAAACAGTTCTTCCGCAGCGCGGCCGCCAAACAGAATCGCAATTTCCTCTAGCATCTTGTCCCGGTACAGATTGATGCGGTCGTATTCGGGTAATTGCCAAGTCACACCCAGCGCCGCGCCGCGCGGCATGATCGTGACTTTATGCACGGGGTCCGCATGCGGCAACAGTTTTGCAACTACGGCATGACCGGATTCGTGATACGCGGTATTGCGTCGCTCCTCTTCACGCATCAAGGCGGACTTGCGTTCCGGTCCCATATAAATTTTATCTTTCGCGTCTTCGAATTCCTGCATCTCGACGACGCGTTTATTACGCCGGGCGGCAAACAGCGCCGCTTCATTGGCCAAATTGGCCAAATCGGCGCCGGAAAACCCAGGCGTGCCGCGCGCGATGACTGAAGCATCGACATCATTCGAGATGGGCACTTTGCGCAGATGGACTTTTAGAATTTGTTCACGGCCGCGGATATCCGGCAAGTTGACATGGACGCGCCGGTCAAAGCGGCCCGGCCGCAGTAGCGCTTGATCCAATACATCCGCGCGGTTGGTCGCGGCGATCACAATCACGCCGGAATTGGGTTCAAAACCATCCATTTCGACCAGCATTTGATTGAGCGTCTGCTCGCGTTCGTCGTTCGCGCCGCCTGTGCCGGCGCCGCGCTGACGGTGGCGGCCCACGGCATCGATTTCGTCGATGAAAATAATGCACGGGGCATGCTTTTTCGCTTGGCTAAACATATCGCGCACGCGCGCCGCGCCGACCCCGACAAACATTTCAACGAAATCCGAACCTGAAATGCTGAAGAATGGCACTTTCGCTTCCCCCGCGATGGCGCGCGCCAGCAGCGTTTTACCGGTCCCCGGCGGGCCGATCAGCAACACGCCGCGCGGAATTTGACCGCCCAGCTTTTGAAATTTCTGGGGATCGCGTAAAAACTCAACCAGTTCCGAGACTTCTTCTTTTGCTTCATCGCAACCGGCCACATCATTAAAGTTCACCGTATTGTTATTTTCATCAATCAGGCGCGCGCGCGATCTTCCAAATGAAAAGACGCCGCCTCGACCGCCTCCTTGCATCTGCCGCATGACGTAGAGCAAGATAATGGGCAGTAACAGGATAGGTCCAAAAAAATAGAACGTCTGCAAGAGCGTGCTCGGCTTTTCTTCAGGCTTAGCGCTGACCTGGACGCCATATTTCATCAGGTCATCGACCATCCAGGGATCTTTGGGCGCAGTCAGCCGATATTTATTTCCCTCGACCGGCGTGATGGCCAAATTGTTGCCCTGAATGACGACGCTTTTAATGTTTCCGGCCCGCGCCTCATCTATGAACTGGGAATATGTAACGCTTTCTTGCGCTTCAGGTTTTTCAAACTGTTTAAAGAGGATAAAGAACGCAAGTGCAAGAACAATCCACACGGCTGCTTTGGAAAATGCTGAATTATTCAATGCATGACTCCTTGGCGTATTTTCCAAGAATAAATACTTCAGACGAGCAGCTGCGCGAGGCTTTAGGCTTGCGTGTCACAACGGATTTAAAGCAACGCTTGAATCGCTCGAACATTTGACTGTAACCGCTGCCATGAAAATATTTGGCTAATAGAGCCCCTTGCGCATGCAAGGCGCGCTGCGCAAATTCAAGCGTCAACTCGCCCAGGTGTTCAATGCGCGCGGCGTCCGCATCCGCAATGCCTGATAAATTGGGCGCCATATCGGAAAGAACAAGGTCTGCCTTGCGTGTGCCAAGCGCTTTATCGAGCTGCGCCCAAACCGCCTCTTCACAAAAATCGCCTTGAATGAACAGAACGCCCGCGATCTCTTCCATCGAAAGTCTATCAAGCGCAATCACGGTGCCGTTGATGCCGCCTCCAGCGGCGCCTTGCGCGAGCTTATCACGCACGTATTGACTCCAGCTGCCGGGCGCGGCACCTAAATCGACCACGCACAATCCGGGACGGATCAGCTTCTGCTGCCGGTCAATTTCCCGGAGTTTATACACGGCGCGGGACCGATACCCTTCACGCTGCGCACATTTGACGTAAGGATCGGAAATATGGCCGCGTAGCCAAGCGCGAGTCACAGAGCAAGGAATAGGATGGTTTTTTTCTAAAATAGCATTGTAAGGCTTTTCCCGCCACGCTGCGCGATTGCCGCATGGACGCGGAAAAATAAATAACAAAAAAACCCGGTCGAAACCGGGTTGAATAGGGAGACCGGAAAGCTAGGCTTATTCTTCCACTTCAATTCTTAACGCTTGTTTCCCCTTTGGACTTTCTCCAACCTCAAAGCTCACTCTACTGCCTTCTTTCAGAGTCCTAAAACCGTTATCTTTAGATACGATTTCTGAGAAATGCGCGAACAAGTCCTCGCTTCCTTCATCTGGCGTGATAAATCCAAAACCCTTCCCATCGCTAAACCATTTGACTTTCCCGCGACAGCGTTTTTTTTCTTGATCAATAGTTACCATTTGTTTCTTCCCTTCATTGCATGATATATACCACGAGCGCATCTAAGGGCCTGTCCACCCACTGACTGGAGGCTGTATTCGGGGCGGTGCGGTGCCCGGAATGCTCACATATTCCATATATGCTCCGCTTCCTGCGCTCCATGTGCCCCGCGCTCGCCCCCCCGACTGACGACCTTCCGTTGCAGTTTGTAGACAGGTTCTAAAAAAATTGAACGGTTCGGCACCGCCCCCTCTTATAAATGAACTCGCTCCAGCATTTCTTTTAAATGTACAGAATGTACAAAAAACGCCAGTCTGATTGTTCGTGCTCTCGATGCGGGTGTCAAGCCTTTTTTGACAGTTTTGTCGCTTTTGAAGCTGCATGGAAGGGGTGGGCGGTGCAGGAATCGAACCTGCGGCTTCCACCGTGTGAAGGTGGCACTCTACCGCTGAGTTAACCGCCCTAAATTCTTAATTAGACTTTTTGATTGGTTTTTCCTACGCATCACTAAGCTCTAGAGCATTTTTCAGCGGCTTGCGCTGGGTCGCTTCGCCGCTCCGTGTATTCGGGATCGCTGCCGGGTCACCTCCATCGCTTGGTGAGTAGTCGCGGATCCCTATTGGTACGACCCGCGACCCTCGCAGAACCGGACTTGGAGAGTTACACCATCCGGCTCCCAGTTTGAGTCATCCACGGAAAGGACGGATTTTGATGTAATAGCCAAGAGTTGATCCGACAGTGGTTAAATTGTAACCGTCCGGCAAAAAGCCTAGTATAAAAGAAGGGTTTAGATCATCAGAATAGGTGTGCACTA
>LXRJ01000067.1 GCA_001684025.1 Candidatus Glomeribacter gigasporarum
GGGGGGGGGCGCGCSCNYTTAGCCGGCGTCGCGTCGGAAATGGACGCTGCGCTGGCCGGCGGTGTGACGCATCTCGTCTGTTGGCCGGATACCGATCCGCCGCTTGACGATCCCGCGCTGGTTGAAATGCTGAGAACGCGCGCCGGCGCTTTGCAGCGGACGCGCCTCTATCCGCTGGGCGCGCTGACCCGTCAGTTAAACGGACAAACGCTTGCAAATCTGTCCGAACTCGCGGATGCGGGCTGTGTCGGCTTTTCAAATGCGGATGCGCCGCTGGCGGATACGCAAATGTTATGGCGCGCGTTGCAATACGCGGCGAGCTGCGGCTTGTCCGTCTGGCTGCGCCCGCAAGACGCGGCGCTGGCTCAGCATGGCGTGGCCGCGAGCGGCGCATACGCGTCTAGACTGGGTTTGCCGGATGTGCCGGAGATCGCTGAGACGGTTGCGCTGCATACGATTGTTGAGTTGGTTCGCGTAACGGGCGCACGCGTGCATCTATCGCATCTATCTTCAGCGGCGGGTCTTGAACTCGTGCGCGCGGCTAAAAGAGCAGGATTGCCGCTCAGTTGCGACGTCACGCTTAACCATCTGCATTTAACCGATACCGACATCGGCTATTTTGATCCGCTGTGCCGGCTTGAYCCGCCGCTGCGTAGCAGACGCGACCGCGCCGCGATTCGCGCCGCGCTTTCCGATGGCACGGTGGATGCGATTTGCTCGGCGCATACGCCCGTTCATGATGACGAGAAAAAGCAGCCGTTTGGTGAAGCGGCGCCAGGCGCGGTCGGTCTTGAACTGTTGTTATCGATGACCGTGAAATGGGCGGAGGAGGCACGCATTCCGCTGGTTCAAGCGTTCGCAAAAGTCACCTCCGCGCCTGCAGATGTACTGGGCTTGAACATTGGTCGGATCGAAGCGGGGCAAGCGGCGGTTTTGACGTTGTTCGATCCGCGCGCGCGCTGGAGGGTGACGCCGGAAGCGCTCAAAGGCCAGAGCCGGAATACGCCATTCCTAGGCTACGAAGTGCCCGCGCGCGTGCGGACAGTGATTGTTTCGGGCCGTATCGTGTTCGAATCGGATGGATAAGCGTCGACTTGTATCACAGTGCGCTGGCGCGGGTCGGCGGTGAGCGTTACCGCGCTGAGCTGGCGCCCCCAGACGCAGCCGCTATCTAGTGCGCATAAATTGTTGCGCAACATCAGGCCAAGCGCGGCCCAATGACCAAAGACAATCGTCACATCGGCGGTGCGTCGTCCGGGAATTTCAAACCACGGCAATGCGCCAGGCGGCGCCGCATCTGGCAGTCCTTTGGCGCTCAATTCCATTTCTCCGCTGATACTGCAAAAGCGAATCCGCGTCAACGCGTTCGCAATCACACGCAGCCGCGCTGCGCCTTTGAGCGCGTCGTCCCAGCGCGCGGGTTTCGATCCGCGCAGTGGTGCGATGCGCGTCTTCCAATCCGGCGCGCGCAACGCGCATTCCAGCGCATGCGCGCACGCCAGTGTTCTTTGCACATCCCATTGCGGCAAAACGCCGGCGTGCACCATCAGCAGGCCGTTTTCATAATGCGCGAGCGGACGATGACGGATCCAGTCAATGAGGTCATCGGAATCCGGCGCAGTGAGAATGTCGTCGAGCGTATCGCCGCTCCGCAGATGTTCAGCGCCCGCTGCAATCGCGAGTAGATGCAGTTCATGATTGCCGAGCACCGTGATTGCGCGCGACCCCAATCCAATCACATCCCGCAGTACGCCCAGCGAGTCCGGCCCGCGATTGATTAAATCCCCTGTGAACCAAAGCGGCGTATCAGGCGGCGGCGCTGCTTTGGCAAGTAAGCGATGGAAGGCATCACGGCAGCCCTGCACGTCGCCGAAAGCAAGAGGAGGAGGACGTAATGAGTTGATTTTCATCCTAACTGGGTCGGATGCGCGGCCATTATAATTTCGTCTTTTTCAAAAAAACAGGGCGGTCCGATTCGATTATGCTGTTAATCACCGGCGGCGCGGGTTTTATCGGCGCTAATTTCGTGCTCGGCTGGTTGGCTGGCTGTTCGGAGCCGGTCATCAATGTCGATAAGCTGACTTATGCGGGCAATCTCGATACCCTAGGTTCATTACAACATGACCAGCGGCACGTGTTTGTGCGGGCCGATATTCATGATCGAGAGACGCTAAATCATCTATTCGCCAAGCATCGCCCGCGCGCGGTGCTGCATTTCGCGGCGGAAAGTCATGTCGACCGCTCGATTCACAGGCCGGAAGAATTTGTACAGACGAATGTCGTCGGCACTTTTACGCTGCTGGAAGCGGCGCGCGCGTATTGGAATCAATTGACCGGCGCGGACAAAGATCGATTCCGCTTTGTGCATATTTCAACCGATGAAGTGTATGGCACACTGGCGCCGGATGCGCCGCCGTTTACGGAAACAACCATATACGCGCCGAATAGTCCTTACTCCGCATCCAAAGCGGCGTCTGACCATTTAGTGCGCGCCTATCATCATACCTATGGATTGCCAACGCTGACGACGCATTGTTCAAACAACTATGGCCCATATCAGTTTCCCGAAAAAATGATCCCGCTGATGCTGACCTGCGCGCTGGCCGGAAAACCGCTGCCCGTCTACGGCGACGGCCTGCATATCCGTGACTGGCTCTATGTCGGCGATCATTGCGCCGCGTTGCGCGCAGTGCTGGCGCGCGGGCAGCCCGGTGAGACGTATAACATCGGCGGATGCAATGAAAAAACTAATCTCGATGTCGTGCATACGCTGTGCGCTGCTTTGGACCGGATCAAAGCCAAGTCGTCCGGCACCTATGCGGATCAAATCACTTTTGTCGCAGACCGCCCAGGCCATGACCGTCGCTATGCGATGGATGCGTCGAAAATCGAGCGCGAACTCGGCTGGCGTCCCGCTGAGACGTTCGAGACGGGATTGGAAAAAACCGTGCACTGGTATCTGGACCATCCGGATTGGGTCAACCGCGTTATTTCAGGCAATTACCGCAATTGGGTGGAATTAAATTTTAAATTACACCCAGCGCCCAGAACATTTTTCAGTGAGATTGCACAAGGAGCGAGTGCGAAGACAGTATGGGGATCGATGCGGGCGGAGTAGGCCTCCATCGCTTCGCGATGGAGGCGGCCCCGCAGCGAGACCAGACGGCGAGCGCGAAGCGACACCGTGCAAGCCGCTGAAAAATGATCTAAAGGAGAACGCGATGGCGCGCAAAGGCATTATCTTGGCGGGCGGTTCAGGCACGCGCCTGTACCCGATGACGCAGGCGATCTCGAAGCAGCTGCTGCCCGTCTACGACAAACCGATGATCTATTATCCATTGTCGACCTTGATGATCACCGGGATGCGAGACATTCTGATCATTTCCACGCCCGCCGATACGCCGCGCTATCAGGCGCTGCTAGGCGATGGCGGTCAGTGGGGACTCAATCTGCAGTATGCAGTGCAACCCCGTCCGGACGGTTTGGCGCAGGCGTTTATCATTGGCCGGACGTTTATCGGGGACGGTTTGAGCGCGCTGATTCTGGGCGACAATATTTTTTACGGCCACGATCTGGTCAAGCAATTAAGAAGCGGCGCGGCGCGTGAGTCGGGCGCAACAGTGTTTGCCTATCGCGTACACGATCCTGAACGTTACGGGGTCGTTGAGTTCGATGCACAGTTTCGCGCGCTCTCGATCGAAGAAAAACCCGCTGCGCCGCGTTCGCACTATGCGGTCACTGGTTTGTACTTTTATGACCGGCAAGTCTGTGATATTGCAGCGCAGATCAAACCATCGGCGCGCGGAGAACTCGAAATCAGCGACATTAATACGCATTATCTGCGCAGCGGCGCGCTGAGCGTTGAGATGATGGGGCGCGGTTATGCATGGCTGGATACCGGCACGCATGAATCGCTGATCGAAGCGGCAACGTTTATTGCCACCCTGCAAAAGCGGCAAGGGCTCATGGTCGCATGCCCTGAGGAAATCGCGTATCGCAATGGCTGGATCGATGCCGGGCAACTTCAGAAGCTCGCCGCGCCGCTCGCCAAAAACGGCTATGGAAAATATCTGAACAGGATTTTGGAAGCGCTGCCCGCATGATGCTCAAAGTGATCCCAACGCGTCTTCCAGAAGTCAAAATCCTCGAACCCGAGGCATTTGGCGATGCGCGCGGCTTTTTTTTCGAGCGCTTTAATGCGCGTGCATTTCATGCGCAGGTTTACGCGGGGGTTGAATTCGTTCAAGACAACCATTCGCGCTCTCTGAAGCAGGTGTTGCGCGGCTTGCATTATCAGATTCAACATCCGCAAGGCAAATTGGTATGGGTGATTCAGGGCGAAGTGTTTGATGTTGCGGTCGATCTGCGCCGCAGCTCAAGTCATTTCGGTCAATGGACGGGCGTGTATTTATCCGCCGAGAATCGCCGTCAACTATGGATCCCGGCCGGTTTTGCGCATGGCTTCGTAGTCGTATCAGACAGTGCTGAATTTCTGTACAAAACCACTGATTATTGGTTCCCTGAATATGAGCGCAGCATTCTTTGGAACGATCCAGAGATCGGGATTGAATGGCCGCTCGACGGCGCGCCGTTGCTTGCAGCTAAAGATGCCGCCGGAAAACGTTTGGCCGACGCGGAGGTTTATCCATGAGCGCTGCGCCAACCATTTTGCTGACCGGTGTGCGCGGTCAAGTCGGGTTTGAACTGGCGCGCACGTTGCAGGGCTTGGGGCGTATCGTTGCGCTTGACCGCAGTGCACTGGACTTAGCGAATTTGAATCAGATTCGCTGCATGGTGCGCAAGTTAAAACCGCAGATCATCGTCAATCCGGCCGCGTATACCGCCGTCGATCAAGCGGAAACAGAGGTGTCGCAGGCGATGCGGGTGAACGCGCAAGCGCCGGGCGTGCTCGCCGAGGAAGCGAAGCGGTTAAATGCGGTTTTGATTCATTATTCGACCGATTATGTCTTTGACGGCACGAAAGAGGGCGCGTATGTGGAAGAGGACGCGCCGAATCCGCACAGTGTTTACGGGCACAGCAAACGGATGGGGGAGCGCGCGATTGCCGACGCGGGCGGCGCGCATTTGATTTTACGCGCCAGCTGGGTCTATGGGCGGCGCGGCCAAAATTTTCTGCTGACGATGCGCCGTTTGGCCGCCGAGCGGTCCGAATTACAGATTGTTGACGATCAAATCGGCGCGCCGACTTGGGCAGTGACCATTGCCGCGCTGACCGCGCAGATCGTTGCGCAAGGCCTTGCCGCCGGCCGCAGCGATGCGGGCTGGTGGATGCGCCATGCGGGGATTTATCATTTGAGCGCCGCCGGCGCGACATCGTGGTACGGCTTTGCAAAGGCCATTTTTGAACGCGCGCCGCCCGCGCGCATGCCCCAATTGAACCCGATCAAAACGGAACACTATCCGCGTCCGGCGAAGCGGCCCGCCAATTCCCGCTTGTGCACGGATAAACTGACGCGCACTTTCGGCTTGTATCCGCCCGCTTGGCGCGCCGCGCTTCAGTTGTGTCTGGCAGCGGATTAAAGCATGGTGACAAGTGAGTTGTGCATGCGCACCGAGTCCCCTCAAGCGGCCTTATCGATCTCTATCGTTCTATTCAAATCCGATGTTGCGCTGCTGACGCGTACATTGGACAGTGTGCGCGCCGCGGTGGATGTTCTATGGGCGCAATATGGCTTCCTGCCCGTTTGCGCATGGCTGATGAATAATGAAGAGATGCCTGTGCCAGAGCGCTGGCGTGAGGCATTTAAAGGGACAAGAATTCAGTGCGAGGTGATTCAAGGTCAAGGCAATATCGGTTATGGCCGCGCGCATAATTTGGCGATTCAGCGAGTGCAAAGCCAATATCACCTGATTTTGAATCCCGATGTCGAACTGGCGGCGGATGCGCTGGTTCAAGCGCTGCGTTTTTTTGACACGCATCCTGAAATTGCGCTGATTGCGCCGCATATTTCGAATCGGGACGGCGTAACGCAATATCTGTGCCGTCGTTATCCGGCGCTGTTTGATTTATGGTTGCGCGGCTGTGCGCCCGCCTGGGCGCGCGCCCGTTTCAGGCGCCGGCTGGCGCGTTATGAATTGCAAGACGTGATGGATGCACATCCAGCGCAGCCGCAGCCTAATGCGGCGGCGTCTTGGTTTTCGCCATCGATTGTCAGCGGTTGTTTCATGCTGTTCCGAACGGATGCGCTGAAGACACTGGGCGGCTTCGATCCGCGCTATTTTCTGTATTTTGAAGACTACGATTTAAGCCTGCGCACCCATGCCATCGCAGGCGTTGCCTATGTGCCCGCGATCCGCATTCGCCATTTCGGCGGCGGCGCGGCCAAAAAAGGCAAACGCCATATCGGGTATTTCATCGCATCCGCCTTGCGCTTTTTTAATCGTTTTGGATGGAAATGGGTTTAAAGTATAAAAAATGCGCTCAGGCGTTTCTCAATACCGCATAAAATACTTGAAAACACAGGAACCGATAATTGTGTATCATGTGGGCGCTTTGAGCGTATGTTCTGCATCATTCATCAACTTTAGAAGATGGAGTATTGGCAATGAAAAAAATGAATACTTGGAATAAATGGCGCAGGACCCTTCAAGCGCGCCGGTTGGGCTGCATCAAGCGCACGCTCCTATTTTCTCTGCCTTGTTTGATGGGCGGGCAGCATTGGGTCGCGCAGGCGCAGACAACAACAAACTTAGGTTTCATGCATGTGTGTGACTTTAGAAATGGTACGAGCACCGTCAATGGTAGAGGGCAGGCAGTAGCGGGCAGGCGCGATCCACAAGGTGGCAACAGCCCCTATGCGGTAAATGACGGAGCATGTGCAGGGTGGCTCAACGGCGCTGCTTTTGTTTTAGCCAACTATGGTTATGCTTCTAAGTCCCAAGATGAGCCTACCGCTGTGCACGTCGCCGGCTATAGAGACGGCCGCCTTGAACTGCTTGGAAGAAAAGGCGTCAGTCTCATTGGCCCAACCGATTTTTCCGCAAACGCGAACTTCAACAATCACAAGATTACCAATTTAGCAAACGGTCAAGCCGATCAGGATGCCGTCAACGTGAGCCAATTAAAAGGCGTATTGGCTGGCCTTGGCGGCGGAATGGCCATTAACCCGGACGGTTCGATCCAAACGCCGATCTATACCGTAGGCGACAACATCTTTAACGATGTCGGCCGCGCGCTCGCCAATCTCGATGGCCGTGTGACCCAAAACACAAACAGGATTGATAAGTGCGAAAACGGCGGCGGCAATTGCAACCAAGGCGCTGGCAGCGGCAATCGAGGAGACGGCAGCGGCAACATTGGCCCGGGCAGCGGCAACATTGGCCCGGGCAGCGGCAACATCGGCACGGACAGCGGCAACATCGGCCTGGACAGCGGCAACATCGGCCCGGGCAGCGGCAACATTGGCCAAGGCATTCACAACGGCGCCAATGGCTCCATGAGCGTTGGCATTGGCGCATCCGCAACCGGCGTGAACGCCACCGCAGAAGGGCAGGGTGCAATTGCCTCTGGCAAGAATTCAAAAGCGAATGGCCAAGGCGCAAAAGCCACTGGAGATAATTCCACTGCGATTGGTCAGGGTTCAACCGCTTCTGATCTCGGCGCGACCGCACTTGGACAAGGCTCGAAGGCTACGGGCGTGAACGCCACCGCAGAAGGGCAGGGCGCGATTGCCTCTGGCAAGAATTCAAAAGCGAATGGCCAAGGCGCAAAAGCCACTGGAGATAATTCCACTGCGATTGGTCAAAATTCAGACGCTTCCGCGCTTAATTCATCCGCATTTGGCCAGGGCGCTCAAGCGGCCAAAGCCGATTCGGTCGCGCTGGGTCAAGGCTCGATTGCAGACCGTCCAAACACAGTTTCGGTCGGCTCCAAGGGCCATGAGCGGATCATTTCCAATGTCGCGCCCGGCGTCGAAGGCACCGATGCGGTGAATGTCAATCAATTGAATGCGCTGACTAAGGACACTAATAACCGCCTCCTCGATTTGGATAAGAATGCAAGGCGTGGGATTGCGGCGGTATCCGCCATTCCAGACGGGGTGCCTTATCTACCCGGCCGTACCGGCGTGTTTGTGGGCGGATCGACCTACCGCGGCCATCAAGCCATCGGGTTGAGACTTTCCGGATGGAGCGGAAAAGGGAACCTCAACTGGGGGATCGGCGCAGGGTATGCCGGAGGACCAAACACGGTCGTGAAAGCGCAGATCGGCGTCCTCTTCGGCCAGTAAAGCGCTGTTCTTTCAACCGCTTTGATGCGTGTATCTAGAGCATTTTTGTACGGCGAGCAGCATCGCTGCGCAGTGCAAACCGCTGAAGAAATGCTCTAGGCGGTTTCTTCCTTTTTGAGCGAGATCCACTATGAATCGAACCCTGATTTCCATGGTCTGCGCGCTGGCTGTGTACGCGGCGCG
>LXRJ01000090.1 GCA_001684025.1 Candidatus Glomeribacter gigasporarum
GCTGGTCCCATCGGAACGTAGATGCCGGTCATCTCCGGCATAGCGGCAGGGAACGGTCTTGTTCGGGCGGCGCACGGCTGAATCCTGACGGTTGAAGTGGAAAATGAACTCGAAACGGGGCGCAAGCCGTCCGTTCCAGTCGCCCGGCAAGCCTGCACCTTGATCCCAGACGTACCACGCAAAGTGCCGCCAGTCGTGGGCGCGCATCCAGGCAATCCAATCGTCCCAATACGGGACGACTTCGTTATCCCGATGAATCAGCCCCAGATTGACGAGGACTTGACCCTGCTGCGTCAGCGGCAGTGGCGCAAAGACGCCCTGCATCAAGGCGTCCCAGTCGATGATCTTGTTCGTGTAATCGCGTTGGCTGCCATAAGGGGGTGAGGTCAAGCAGAGCGCCGCCTGCTCGCCTTGCATCAGCGCGGCAATCACCTCGGTATCCGCCGCATCCCCGCAGATCAAGCGGTGTGCGCCTAACTGCCAGCAGTCCCCGGTGCGCGAGACAGGGACGGCGGGGGTGGCCGGTAGCTCGTCCGCTGCGTCGTGTGTCTCCCCTGGTTCCTCAGCCGCTAGCGATGGGGCATCCGAATCCACGCCCTCCAGCAGTTTTTCCAGCTCGTCTGCGTCAAAGCCGGTCAGTTCCAGATCGAAATCCGCTGCTTTCAGTTCGGCCAGCTCCAAGGCCAGCAGTTCCTCGTCCCAACCGGCAGAGGCCGCCAGCCGGTTATCCGCCAAAATGTAGGCGCGCTTTTGGGTCGGGGTCAGGTGCGCCAGTTCAATCACCGGCACTTCCGTCAAACCGAGCTGCCGGGCGGCCAGCAGGCGGCCGTGGCCAGCAATCACGCCGTTCTCCCCGTCGACCAAAATCGGATTCGTCCAGCCGAACTCTCGAAGGCTCCCGGCAATCTGGGCGATCTGCTGCGAGGAATGGGTGTGCGCGTTGCGGGCAAAGGGAATCAGCGCGTCCAGGGGGCGGTGTTCTATCGCAAGAGGTTCAGGCATGGGATGGATTCCAATCAGTGAAAAAACCTGGACGCGGGCGGTGGCGTCGTGGCGCTAAAAATCGGGGTTAAGGGTGCGCCCCGTGTTCGGTCGAGTCGTTTCCAGCCTGCTGTCTTGAGAATTTAGCCTTGAGATAAGCGCGCAACATGTCGGCATGCTTTAATCGGGCCTTCCCCGCCTTTTCCAGTTGCTCAACGTTCCAGTACCCTTCTGTTTCGCTGAGCGCGTCAAGCCGCCTGTAAACCGGCTCTTCGCCGGGTTGTCTGGAGAGGGGATACCTCGTCTGCAATGCACCTGAAAGTTCTCCTTGATCAGCGCGGCTTTCGTGGCTGTCGGGATCAAAGGGGGCACGCATGCTCTGGGCATCTGACGCTTCAGTGGTTAGACCCATGGGCTGTTGGACATCTTTGTGGGGACGCATTGGATGACCTCCTGAAAGGGGTTGTAGAAATCAGTCCGTAACGGTTTGCTTTGAATCCTGTCTGGTGCACGTCTGCTCAAGCCGACCGACCACGCGCGGCCTGAAATTGAAGTATCCGCAACCGTAGCCAAAACCTTAGCAAAAACCGGCTGAAATGTTGCACCCTCAAAATCGGGTCAACCCGACAAATGCCCGCATTCGCCCGCACGCGCCCAGGCAAGCTACGCAATTTCGCTTATCCGCTCACCTTACGCAGAAGCCCCTGCATGAGCGGTTAATGTCCGCAACTCGGCCATAGCTGCCATATTCGCCCGCAGCAGTAGTTTATGCTTGAGCGCAAAATGATTGAGCGTTGTTTTGATTTTCAGGAACTCCAGTTTGCAGTAGGCGATCATGGACGCAAAGACGTGATTTCCCTGTGTCCGCTCTATCTTGGTAGGTGATTTCGCCAGACTCGCATTCTGTTTGATGGATTTGTGAAACTCCTCGATACGCCACCGTCTTTTGTAGACGTCATACAAGCGGTCAGCATCAAGCGTTAAATCATTGGACACCAGATACAGGGTGCCGGTGGAGTTGTCTTTGTTTGTAAAGACCTTCTTGAGTAGCTGCACCGGAAGCGTCATTCCTTTCAGGTAGACCACTTTGCATTTCCCATTTTCCAGATCCAAGGATTCAACTGTTTGAAATTTCCCGCGTTTCTGACCGGCTGGAGTCAATGACACATGGCGATTGGATTTCATGCCGAAAATGAAGCACTTTTTCAGCTCATAATGGATGAAACTCATGTTACCCGTTGTGCCATACCAACTGTCGGCCAGCACCCATTTGAATTTCACATCGTTCCTGACTGCCTGACAAACCAGCTTTTCAAACAGCGCGTTCTTGCTGATAGATGCCCTACGTTTTTCCTTCTGAGTTTTTTCATCCCTGAACTTTTGATCCTTCTTGACAATCTCATAGCCAATCGGAAAAGCGATGTCCTCATAGCGCACCAGAGACGTCAAAATATTCATCCCTTTCACATGATGGCCTTTCGTATGGCTGTGATGCCAGCAGACAATCTCGTTCTCGTCCGTATAGGGCTTTTCCTCTATCGTATCGTCCAGGATCAGCGCGCCATCGTCATTTTCTGATTCCCGCACTCCAGACTTTGCATAACTCCATAGCTCCTTCGATCCCTGCTCCGCTTGTGCCAAACAGCGGGTCACTTTGTCGTGGCTGATCTGCCCGTCCAGCAGCCGGGACAATCCTGTGGCAGTGGCATATCCATTCTGGCTAATCAGATAATCTGTATAGAGATCTAATGTCTCCTTGCACATGGTTGTTGTTGTTTTGGCCTGAAGGAGTCTTCATCTTAATGCCTATCGGGAGCCGTTCAAGCCCTGCGGTGCGTAAGATGAGTAACTATAATATGCATTTTGCCTCTAGAGATATGCCATGCGCCTGATGCAAAAAGCGCTCACTTTTGACGATGTATTACTGGTTCCTGCATTCTCTAATATTCCGCCGCGCGAAGTTCATCTCAAAACCCGGCTCACGCGCCGGATTTCGCTCAATATGCCTTTTATTTCCGCGCCGATGGATACGGTCACGGAAAACCGCTTAGCGATTGCGATGGCGCAGCAAGGCGGGATCGGCATTATCCACAAGAATTTATCCGCTCATCAGCAGGCGCAAGAAGTCGCCAAGGTCAAACGCTTTGAATCCGGTATTGTGCGCGATCCAATTACCGTACCGCCGGATTTAAAAGTGCGCGAAGTTATCGCACTCTCCCGCAAACATGGCGTTTCCGGTTTTCCGGTGGCGGAGGGAAAGCAATTGATCGGTATCGTCACCAACCGCGATGTGCGTTTTGAAATGCGTTTGGATGAACCCGTGCGTACGATCATGACCCCGCGCGCGCGTCTGATTACCGTATTGGAGGGCGCGCCGCGCGCGCAGGCCAAAGCGCTGATGCACCAGCACCGGCTGGAGCGCGTTTTGGTTGTGAATGAGGCGTTTGAATTGCGCGGTTTGATGACCGTCAAAGACATCCTGAAGGCCACCGAACATCCCGATGCGTGCAAAGACGAGCAGGGTAAATTGCGCGTCGGCGCGGCGGTCGGCGTCGGGCCTGACAACGACGCGCGCATCGAGTCGCTGGCGCAGGCGGGCGTCGATGTGCTGGTCGTCGATACCGCACACGGCCATAGCCAGGGCGTGCTGGAGCGGGTGCGCTGGATCAAACAACGCTTTGCGCACATTGACGTGATCGGCGGCAATATTGCAACCGCTGAAGCGGCGCGCGCGCTGGTCGAGCAAGGCGCGGATGGTGTCAAAGTCGGCATCGGTCCAGGATCGATCTGCACCACGCGCGTGGTGACCGGCGTCGGGATGCCGCAGATTTCAGCGATTTCAAATGTCGCCGCCGCGCTGGCGGATACAGATGTGCCGCTGATTGCCGATGGCGGCGTGCGTTATTCGGGCGATGCCGCGAAAGCGCTCGCGGCGGGCGCGCACAGTGTGATGATGGGCAGTCTGCTCGCCGGAACCGAAGAAGCGCCCGGCGAAGTCTTTTTATATCAAGGACGCTCTTATAAATCGTACCGTGGCATGGGTTCGGTCGGCGCGATGGAAAAAGGCTCTGCAGAGCGCTACTTCCAGAGCGCGGATGCGAATATCGACAAATTGGTGCCGGAAGGCATCGAGGGCCGCGTGCCGTACAAAGGCGGCGTCGCAGCGGTTCTGTTTCAACTGACCGGCGGCGTGCGCGCCAGCATGGGGTATTGCGGCTGCCGCGCGATTCCAGAACTGCACGCCAATGCGCGCTTTGTCGAAATCACCGCAGCGGGCATGCGCGAATCGCATATACACGATGTGCAGATTATGAAAGAAGCGCCAAATTATCACGTTGAATGAATTGGATATCCGTGCATGACAAAATCCTCATCCTCGATTTCGGCTCCCAATACACGCAACTGATTGCGCGCCGCGTGCGCGCGCTGCATATTTATGCTGAAATTCACCGCTACGACACGAGCGATGCATTGATCCGCAACTTCGCGCCGCGCGGCATTATTTTGTCGGGTGGACCGGCATCCGTCGCCAGCGTCCATCCGCCGCGCGCGCCGCAGGTTGTGTTTGAGCTTGGCGTGCCGGTGCTCGGCATTTGCTATGGCATGCAAACGATGGCCGCGCAACTCGGCGGAAAGGTCGAGTATGGTCAGAGCGGCGAGTTTGGCCATGCGCGCGTGCGTGTGCAGAGCGGCCCGCATCTGCTCAGCGGTCTTGCAGAAAAACAGGGCAGCGCAGATTGCCAAACGCGGACTGTATGGATGAGCCATGGCGATTGGGTGACCGAATTACCCCCTGGTTTCGAATGTATCGCATCGACCGAAGGCTGCCCGATTGCGGCGATGGCGTCTGATGCGCGGCGCTTTTACGGCGTGCAATTTCATCCTGAGGTCACACATACCGTGCAAGGCGAAGCGTTGCTGGCGCGCTTCGTGCTGGACATCTGCGGCGCGCGCGCGGACTGGGTGATGGGCGATTATTTGAATGAAGCCGTCGCGCGCATCCGTCAGCAAGTGGGTGACGAGCGAGTGATTCTGGGACTTTCCGGCGGCGTCGATTCATCCGTTGCGGCGGCGCTTTTACACCGCGCAATTGGCGAACAGCTGACGTGCGTATTCGTCAACCATGGATTGTTGCGTTTAAATGAAGCGACGCAAGTCAGACAAGCGATGGAACCGCTGGGTGTCAAAGTCCAGTATGTTGACGCGAGCGCCGAGTTCATCGCGCGGCTAGCGGGCGTGACCGATCCTGAACAGAAACGTCAAATTATCGGCGCGCAATTCATCGAAGTGTTTCAGCGCGAGGCGCGCGCGCGGCGCGGCGTGCAATGGCTTGCGCAGGGCACGATCTATCCGGATGTGATTGAATCCGCGGGTTCAGGCGGATGCGGTACCGCAAAGATTAAAAGTCATCACAATGTCGGCGGACTGCCGCAAACCCTGCATTTAAAACTGCTCGAACCGCTGCGCGAACTGTTTAAGGACGAAGTGCACGAATTAGGACTTGCATTGAGCCTGCCGCCTGAAATGGTCTTTCGTCACCCGTTTCCGGGGCCGGGACTGGCGGTGCGCATTCTCGGCGAAGTCAAGCGAGAATATATTGAATTATTGCAGTGCGCTGATGCGATTTTGATCGATTGTCTGCGCAATACGGTCGACCCGGCGACCGGAAAGTCCTGGTACGCGCAGACGAGCCAAGCATTCGCCGTTTTTCTACCAGTGAAAAGCGTCGGCGTAATGGGCGATGCGCGCACGTATGAGTATGTGATTGCGTTGCGCGTGGTTCAAACGCAAGACTTTATGACGGCGCACTGGGCGCATCTGCCGCACGCGCTGCTTGGCCGGATTTCCAGCCGGATCATCAACGAAGTGCGCGGCATTAACCGCGTCGTCTACGATATTTCAGGCAAACCGCCCGCAACGATTGAGTGGGAGTGAAAGCGGGGGGTTAAGGTGAGTCGGGCTGGCAAATGCAAGCGTTTGGATTTCGGCCAATCGCATTCAGTTGTGGCGAAGCCAGTATGATCGTGGCGCACTCAATGCCGAAGAAGC